>JBFYTT010000396.1:0-4126 GCA_041300425.1 Roseiflexaceae bacterium | reverse complement strand
TTTCATTGGGCCTGGGAAAGTCGAAGAAATCAAAGCGCTCAAGGAAGTCCTCGGGTATGACTTGGTGATTTTTGATGACGAGCTCACTCCCGGGCAGACACGTAACCTCGAAGAAACACTCGATACACCCGTTCTTGATCGCACCACGATTATTCTCGATATTTTTGCACGGCACGCGCGCACGCGCGAGGGCGCAATCCAAGTTGAATTGGCACAGTACAAATACTTGCTTCCCCGCTTGCGACGGCAATGGTCGCATCTCGAGCGCCAAGCGGGTGGCGGTGGCGGTTCTGCGGGGGGTGTGGTCGGGTTGCGTGGTCCGGGCGAAACGCAGCTCGAAGTAGACCGACGGTTGGTCAACAAACGGATAACGGTACTCGAGGCGCAGGCACGCGACCTCCATGCCCAACGCGAGGTCTACCGCGAGCGTCGCCGCAAAACAGGCGTTCAGGTGGTAGCCATTGTGGGCTATACCAATGCCGGCAAGTCGACCCTGCTCAACGCCCTCTCACACGCTACCGTGCGTGCCGAGGATCGTCTGTTTGCCACGTTGGATCCGACGACCCGCCAGGTAAGCACGCCGCACGGCACGCAGTACCTCCTCACCGATACGGTGGGATTCATCCAAAAACTCCCTACCGAGCTCGTTGTCTCCTTTCGGGCCACCCTCGAAGAAATCAAAGATGCGGATTTGATTTTGCATGTGCTCGATATCACGCATGGCAATGCAGAACAGCAAGCAGCGACGGTGAACGAGACACTCAAGCAACTCGAATGCGCCGATACCCCGACGCTCGTCGTCCTCAACAAAATCGACAAACTGGCTGGCGTTGACGCGCAGACGGTCGCCGAAATGGCCGAAGCTCTCGGTCTGCCGACAGATTTCGTCGCTGTCTCGGCCCAAGAACAGTGGGGCCTCGAAGCCCTGTCTGCACGAATCGAAACGATGCTCGAGCAAGAGATGGTCGAACTCCGCGCATATATCCCGTACCGACGCGGCGATTTATTGCAGATTTGGCGTCAACGTGGCGTCATTACCTCTGAAGTATACGATGGCGATGGAGCTATTGTCAGTGGGCGTATACCACAGGCCATCGTCCATCTCATGCGTGGTGCAACGACCCCATGAGCGAGCACGATACCCTCACGCCCGCAGAAATGCGGGCGAATTACCGTCGTGGGGTCATCAACGGTGCAGTCTTTACCCTTGGCGAAGCAATAAGCAACCCCGGACTCGTGTTGTCACTGCTGGTCCGTCAATTGGGTGGGTCGCTTACGCTTGTGAGCCTCATCCCCGTTATTCAAAGTACGGGCTATCTGCTCCCGCAACTCTTGGTGGGTGGGTACGTGCAATCGCTCCCGTACAAGTTACCGATATATCGGATGTTTGCTGCACTCCGTATCGTGGCACAGTTGGCCGTTGTCTGCGCGTGCTTCTTCGCTACCGATATTGCACCTAGCTATGCACTCGGTACAATTTTGGTCTGTTATGCACTGTTCAATATGGGCGGTGGAGTAACGACACTGAGTTTTCAAGATATTGTTGCCAAAATCGTTCCACCGACACAACGGGGGAGATTTTTTGGGACTCGACAACTCTATGGTGGACTGTTGGCGTTTGCTCTGGCTGGACCGTTTGTCCGTTGGATGTTGAGTGACGAAAGCCCGCTGACGTTCCCACAAAACTTTGCCTTGATTAGCCTGGCAAGTTTAGTGTGTTATGCCATTGGGATGGTGTTTTTCGCCCGGGTGCGTGAACCGGCCGCGCAACTCTTGGTCGCCCGGCAGGGTATCGGGGCAGCACTGCGTGCAGCACCGGCTATTTTGCGAGGAAATGTGCGCTATCGCACATTCATTCTCGTACGATTATGTCTCCTTATCGGAAGATTAGCAGAGCCGTTCGCCATCATCTATGTCACAGAACAGTTGCATCTCGGCAAAAGCATCGCTGGTCTGTTGATTGCCGTGTCTGCAGTGGCAGCTGCATCGTCCAACCTTGTATGGGGCAGGTTAGGGGACAGTCGCGGAATGGTTTGGTTATTGCGATTCACCGGCGCATTGGCGATTTTTCCTCCGTTGATGCTCTTTGCAGCGCCGTGGATTGTCCCAACCGGTGTGTATATGCTGGTCGGTTGGCTCGTGATTGCGAGTTTGATAGGCGGGATTTCGGCAGACGGAGTGGGAATTGCGAGTATGACATTCCTCTTAGAGGTATCCCCTCCTGAGCAACGGCCGCTGTACATGGGGCTCGCCAACACGTTGCTGGGGATCGGTGCGGTCATCCCCGTAGCTGGTGGTATCCTGGTAAGTACAGCGGGGTACGCAGCAACGTTCATCATCGCGGCCCTGTGGAGCGTCGTCGCGATTGGGATCTCGGGGAGCCTGCGCGCACAACCGCAGGCAACGGCAGCTTTGTGACTACAGTGCATCGTGAGGAAGAACAATGGTCTTTGCATGTATGTTTGGGGTATTCCTCCTTATTGCCCCGTACCTGCTGATTGCCCAACGCGAAACACAGGAACCCACAGCATTGCTCGGGAGCGATATGCGCCATGTCATGTGGAACGGCGTTGCAATTGCAGTGCGTGAACGCGGGAACGGACCGGTCATTGTGCTCATCCATGGGTTCGGGAGTTGGCTTGACAGCTGGGAGAAGCTCGCCCAATCACTCGTAGGCGCAGGGTTTCGGGTCATCGCCATCGACATGGTCGGCGCAGGCGCCTCGGCACGCTCGCTGAACCCTGCCCATTACACCACGGCAGCACAAGCCCGTATGGTGTTGGATGTATTGGACTCCATGGGTGTGCGTCGTGCAAGCATGATTGGGCACTCATACGGTGGTCGTGTGGCGTTGCAGACAGCGATTTTTGCACCCGAACGCATCATTGACATTGTTGCTCTTGCCCCTGAAGTCCGTGCATTGACCAGACCTCCCATCACCAAGCTCCTCACCATCCCAGTGATTGGGTATGCACTGGCGTTTTGGTCAACGGCGCCACGCTTGATGCGCATGGGACTCGCGTCGGTTTCAACACGCAAAGGCTGGCTCACACCCGAACGGGTGGCGTCATACGCTGCTCCGCTCCATGTGCGCGGCCATTTAGCGGCACAGCTCATGCAGGCAAGTGCCCCCAAAGACGGCGACATGCCGGTACCTTTGCATTATCGCCATATCACGGTGCCGGTGCATCTCATTTGGGGCGAGAAGGATACTGTGTTTTCGCCGAAGGACGGTTTGGGACTGGTTGATCAGATGCAAAATTGTGACATTGCCATCATCCCCAACTGTGGTCACATCCCGCACGAAGAAGCGTTCAGCGAGACCTGGGCACTCATTTTGCAGACATTTCCCGCACGAACAGTCATGCTTCAGACATATCGCTGACAAGACCAGCTCCGACCACGCTTACCACCACAAAGCCCGCATCATGGCTCACACTGACGTCGATGGTGTCGATACCCAACCTACGTGCACGTTGTTGGGCTTCATTGTGGAGAATAATAAATGGCTTGCGCACGGCGTCGTGGGATAATTCGATCGATGTCCAGCTTACTGCACCCTCACAGCTGCCGAGTCCACGCAAGCCAACACCCAACATTTTGGCCGTTGCTTCTTTCGCAGCCCAGCGGGTTGCGTACGCCGTCATACGATCTGCGCTGACATCTTGCTCTCGTTGTGTACATATGCGCCGCACAAACCGCATCCCGTGGCGTGCATACACCGCTGCAAAGCGCTCAATATGGAGCAAATCAATACCGGTACGCAATACAAGTCGCATTATTGTCTTCCCGTGAGCGACAAATCGGTTATTTCGGCAAGGTAGTTGAGTCCCTCGGCCTCGATGCGTATCACTTGTATGTAGCGCGCCAGCTTCAAGTATTCATCCTCGCGCAAGTCAATATCCAACTTGTACCATTGGTACAACGGGAGTGCGCGGTAGAGTGTCTGCCCTGATTCTTGCTGTCCGATGACTTTGCCTGTAGTGGGATAGAGACAAATGGTCCGCTCTTGTTGCTGATCGTCAGGACTAATAAACTTGTACACCAGCTGGAACTTGACCGGGCAAGATGCGCCATCGGTGCGTTCTGACGCACTTTGTTGCGCAAGTAAGCGGACCCACGCAGT
>JBFYTT010000387.1:0-6286 GCA_041300425.1 Roseiflexaceae bacterium | reverse complement strand
GGGGTACGGGTGGCGGTACGCACGGGGAGTCGGGGGGTGGCGGTGCGCGTGCGGGTGCGCGTCACGGTCCGGACCGGCGTGCGGGTCCTGGTGCGCGTCACGGTCTGGACCGGCGTGCGGGTCCGGGTCAGAGTAGCCGTGCGCACAGGCGTTGCGGTCGGGATAACGGCGTTGGCCTCGTAAGCCCCGATGTCGCATCGTATCCCCGCAGGACGGACCGCCCCGCGCTGATCACGGTTGCCGACCAACGCCGACGCGCAGACGCTGTTGTCACCCGCGTTTATCGCACTGCTGCCGGTGAGCAACGCATTGCTGTAGGTCGTGCCACCGTTGAGAGCAGCAGTCGCCAGCTTGGGGTCACCACCGAGCAAGACTTTGCAGGTGCGGTCTTCGATGAGCGTGTTCGCGGTCACCAGTGTGCCATATGCATTACTGCTGAAACAGCTGCTCCCCGTAGAATCTGCGATGATGCTGTTTTTCATCGTCAGTGCACCGGTGTTCTGAAGCACAAACGACGTCGATGCGTTGCCACTCACGGTCGCATTGATCAACGTCAGCGTCGCCCCCATGGCGTTGTTGATGACCATACCCGTCGATGCGGTATTGCCATAGACGGTACTGTTGACGAGGGTCAGTGTGCCTGTGTTGTAGATGGTTCCACCGCTCGATGACCGACTATTGGCGATGCTACTGTTGCGTATCGTGAGCGTCCCTGCGTTGGAGACTGCTCCACCTTGAAAAGCCGAGCCATTGGTCAGATGCAGGCGATTCACGGTGGCTGTCACTCCGGCGTTGACGTTCAAAATCCCTGTCGTGCCACCCCCGTTCATGCTCACCCGTACACCCGTCGGCGCGGTATCGATGGTCAGCGACCGCGTCAGAATCAACGGGCTTTCAAGCACAATACTCTGGCCGTTGAGGAGCGGACTAAACAGAATCGTCGCACCCGCTGTTGCACCTTCGATCACGGCCCGCAGGCTCCCTGCACCAGCATTTGCTGTCGAGGTCACAACCAACGTACATGCAACACCACCCGTATGGGCGACGCACGAAGGTGCAACAAACGAACTATCCGGTGCGAGGGTCTGCCCCATCGTATCGACAATGGTCACGGTAGTGGCGCGTTCGAGCGATACCACACCGATGCCGCCCGGTACATCCACAGTAACGATATAGGTTGTCCCGCTCCCCGTCACCGTGCTGATGCGTGCAGACGCGCTGCCGGTCGCCGTAGCCACAAAATCCGCAGCATCGACACCCGTTACCGCCCGCGTAAAGGTCACCGTATACTCGAGTTGCCGTGTGGTCGCCCGCGACAGGACGACCGAGCTGAATTGTGGGATGGCAAAGTCCATCGTAAATGCCCCACGTCCAAACGTACCCAACACCAGCGTCGTCCCGACCCACGAGATGTCATAAATGGGTGCGTTGACGGGGCCTTCGCTCAGTGTCGACCACTGGGCACCGGTGTCTTCGCTGGTGAACAACCCCAGCTCTGTGCCTACGTAGAGCCACGTTTTGTTGTAGGGATGCACGTCAATACTATAGACCGGCAAACTGGGCAGAGCGGTCACACCGCTGCCGGTTATTGCGCGCCATGTCGCACCGGTATCGGTTGTTTCCCACAGGTTATCCGCACTGAAGCCACCAAAGCCGACAATGACATGCGCGCCATTGGCTGGATCAATCCATATATCATTGACTATGCGATTGGGAAGGGCACTGCCGACATCGGTCCATGTGACAGCAGATGCAGCCGCGGTAGCGTTCGTGGTTTTCCAGAGACCACCGCTGTTGTCGCCCACCCAGACGACAGCCGAGTTCCCCTTCGTGACGGCGACTGCACTCAGCCCCTTGCCGCCATCTGCCTTCACCGACTCCCAGGCAGGACCACTACTGTTTGTCACCGCAGCATCGAGCGTCGTTGTGCGCCACAACGAGTAGCCCGCCACGTACATCGTGTTCGACACATTCGGGTCGAGCGCAAACGGGGTAATAAAGTTCGACCGGTTGTTTTTTGCGTCGGGGATGTAGTATGGGCTCGCCTTCCATAAGACCTCTCCACCCACGACGTACTCACCGCTGATATATGCAGTATTTGGACCCAACTCGTTCCGACGCGTCAAGAACATTCCATAGACATACGAGTAATAGCTCATATGCGGTTGCAATTGGTCAAATGCGACATATCCGCCATCACCACCGACCACCTGCACCCACTGCTTGGGTCCATACGACGACTGATACATCAGATTGCCGTTGTCTTGCGTTCCCCCGATGATAACCCCAGTCCGCGGATTGCCACCCACCCCATAAAACTGCGTGACTGCCAACTGACGAGACAAATCGATCCAGCCCGACGTTTGGCTGACCGCGCGATAATCGTCCATCTTGTACACGCCGCCATCGTTGGTCAAAAAGACCGTCCGATTGGTTGTACCGTTGAATTGCGGGTGCGCCACGAACCAATGATGATCTGCGTGCGCCGACACCGGCCACAACGCCCAATTACTGATTTTCTCAATGGTTGCGCCGCCATCGCTGCTCCGAAAGACGTCGACCGCACCAAACATCAACTGATCCGCATCGGTCGGGTCGATCCACAACGAATTATTGTGCCACCCCTGCAACATCTGCTTGTGGTGATTGACGCGGGTGTATGACTCACCGCCGTCGGTGCTCTTGTACAGGGCGCCGTCGGGCACACTCGGGTTATACACACCCTGGACCGACGCATACACAATCTGTGGGTCCGACGGTGCATAGGCCAGCTCGATACGACCATGCACGGCATAATCGACTGTTGCGACAGACCACGTCACCCCGCCATCGCGCGAGTACCATATCCCTGCGCCGGAGTAATTCGATGACGCAACCATATTGGCCGGCGTCACCGGGTCATGCTCGACATCCCATGTGTTGGCGAGGGTCGGAATGAAATCCGTCTGGGACGCTGCCTGCCAGCTTGCCCCGTTGTTGTCGGTCCGATAGAGGCCTGAACCGGTGGCAACAGTGATGACGGTTTTGCCACCGACCACCGCACTCGCCAACCGTCGAATAAGACGAAAGCCGATGACATCGGTACCTGGCACCAGTACCCAGTTGGCTCCTGCATCGGTTGATCGATAGATGCCGCCACCGATAATGTCTTCGCCGGTGCCCGCCCAGATGATGTCGGGATTGGTAGGGTCAAACACCAGCGAAGTGACGCTCATATTGGGCAAAAAGTCGTTGAGCGGGCTCCATGATGTCCCGCCGGTCGTCGACTTCCAGATACCCCCGCGGACACCCCCCGCGTAGAGCACCGAAGCGTTACGCGGGTCGACGAGCATGCTCCGCACGCGCCCGCTGATGTTGACCGGCCCGAGCTCTGTCCACAGGCCACGACCGACTGCCGCAGCACGACCTTGGACCGACTTCATGCGGTCGACCTGGTCTTGCGCCCGTATGAGTGCATCGGGGAGGATTTGGCCGTTTTCGTCTTGCATGCGACGTTCCGTCCAGCCACTATCCGGCGCACTGGCTGCCGAACTACCGTCACGTGCGGGCGCTGCTGGGGGGACTTTTGTTTTCTTTTTGGTTCTGCGCGGATTCTTGGCGACGTCGACTGCAGTGCGCAGTACACGCGCATCGATGGCACACAAGTCGACATCGGTCGCTTCGTAGAACGCCCGCAAATGTGCACGTTCTGCGTCAGAATAAGCCCGCAGTGCAGCCTGCGGGTATTGACCCTCGCAGACATCAAAACGCAACTGCGCGATGTCGCTCTGCAACAGCGCCAGCACGGCACACACAATACCGGCAATCCCTGCCCGGCGTAATCCTTGCTGTCGCCACATCTCTGTTGTTCACTTTCTTTTCGCAGGCCCCAACAAACCAATTACCGACGTGGCTGAATTTTGATTGCGTAGCCAATCGTCACTATACCGACCACCAACAACAACACCAATGCCCATAATTTGCCTGTGGCACCAATATCGGCAATGCCCAATACGCCAAAGGTAATACTCAAGGTATAGAAAAAAACTGCGATTTGTTTGGGTGCAAATCCTGCATCAGTCAGGCGTTGATGCAGGTGATCGCGCCCGCTCTGGGTGGGCGAACGCCCCGCCATCATACGCGACACAATCAACCAGGCCACATCCAAAATCCACACGCCGAGCACCAACAACACGGTCGCCAGTTTGGCCCCGCCCATGATGGCACTGACGCCCAGCACAAACCCGAGGAACTCGGCACCCGCGTCGCCCATAAACACCTTGGCCGGTGGGAAGTTGTACCACAAGAACCCCGCCGCCGCCCCAGCCAACGCCAGCGGCACCACCGCCACCGTGTACTGCGCCGGCGTCAACAGCAGTGCATGGATCCCCAACATCAACCCGGCAATCGCCGACACACCTGCCGCCAACCCGTCGACACCATCGACCCAGTTGACGGTATTGGCCATCAATCCCAACCAAAACACCGTGACCAGCATGGCCAGCCAGGGTGATACTGCATAGAAGTCGACGTACTCACCAAACGGCATATTGAAGCCCAAAAAGACAATCCCGTTGGCCTGTGTCAACTGCCCAGTCGCATCGGCATAGAGCATTTGCTCCCACAAGAAGGGCCCCACAGCCACGACACCGGCGAGCACATTCACCGCAAATTTGGGCATCCAATGCAACTCGACCACATCATCGATCCACATCACCACAAACGTCATCGTGGCACCCAGTGCGAGCAATCCCAACCGGAGCGTGTCACGCTCGGTGCGCTGCAACTCGGGCACATACCAGCCTGCGACCCACGACGCCAGGAGCGCAACCACAAACGCCACATACATGGCAATCCCGCCAATCGTGGGCATGGCACCGCTGTGTGTCCGCCGGCCGCCGGGTTGGACCACCCAGCCGCGCTGGATACAGAGCCGTATCACCAGCGGGGTCGCAATCAATGCACACACCCCTGCGATCACGGCGATGGCCGCTGCGATGACTCCTGCCATGCGTCCTCCTGTCAGCGTGTGCCGAATTGGCGATCGCCCGCGTCGCCCAAGCCTGGGATGATATACCCGATATCGTTGAGTCGCTCGTCTACCGCCGCCAAGTAGAGCGGTACATCGGGGTGCTCGCGCTGCATCAGTGCGACCCCCTCGGGTGCTGCTATCAACCCGACAAATTTGATGTGCCGCACACCCCAGCGCTTCAGCACCGATACCGCCGCTGACGCCGAGCCGCCCGTCGCCAACATCGGATCAAGCACCAAACAGACATCGACCGACGGGACGGCGGGCAACTTGTTGTAATAACTCACCGGTTGCAGCGTTTCGTGGTCACGATACAACCCCAAATGCCAGATCTGCGCGGTGGGGATCATATCGAGGATGGGGTCGACCATCCCCAGCCCCGCCCGCAGAATCGGAATCAAGCCGATCCGCGCTGCCAACGTCTGCCCGTGGTACGTCGCCATCGGCGTCTGTACCGTCACCGGGGTCGTTGGCAAATCCGCCGTTGCCTCGTACATCAAGAACTGTGTGATCTCGCCGACGAGCTCGCGGAAAATCTTGGGTTTTGTCTGCGCATCGCGCAGAATCGCTACTTTGGTCTGCACCACCGGATGTACCGATACATGAACGTTCGTCATCGCACTGTCTTTCTGCTTACGGTTCTATTATACCGACTGCACGCCTACTCAGAATGCGCCCCCGTGCGTGCTACAATCCAAGTATGTGCCTCGTACGTAGAATGTAGGGTAGGGATGAGACTCGGTATCCAAGAAATCCTGATCATCCTGATGGTCATCGGCTTCACCGTTGGCTTCGCCTATCGCGCCGGTATCGTGCGTGGCCGCGGTCGTCGCTCCAAGGAGAAATAAATGTCCTTCGCTGAACTTTCCACAGAACAATTCATCAATTTGGCCACCACCAAAAAATCCGGAGCCGCCGTCGCGACACCCGTCTGGTTCGCCCTCGACGGCGACGTGATGTATATCATGACGGGCAAAGCCGCCGGCAAAGTCAAGCGCATCCGCAACAACCCCGCGGTCACCCTCGGGCCCTGCGACCGCTCCGGTAACCTACTCGGACCCACCCAGCCCGCCACCGCACGCCTGCTCAACGAGTCCGAGTATGCCCACGCCAACAGCCTGCTCAATCGCAAATATGGCTTCATGAAGAGTATTTTCGACCTCATGGCACGCTTCAACGGCGGCCTCCAAAACCGCGCCTTCATCGAGATCCGCCCCAGCGCATGATTGTCACCCTCACGCCCAACCCCGCCCTCGATCGCACCCTGATTGTCCC
>JBFYTT010000371.1:0-6371 GCA_041300425.1 Roseiflexaceae bacterium | reverse complement strand
GCTACGAACAAAAAATCGCCCGCGAACGGGGTGTGGCCGATGCCTCCGGAGGATTTCAATAAGCGCTGCGTACCTTTTCGACCGCTTGCAACGGTATGTCTTGTAGACAGCTCATGCAAGCGGAGGATGGTATGCAACGTCGTGTATTGTCGGTGCAGTGGTCGGACGGGTTGGGGATTCTGCCACGCGGGGAGGATTACGCAACGGTCGCCGCTGAAGCGCTCCGGTTGAGTATCTGGCGGGTGGGTTGTGTGGCCTTGGCATGCCGCGTCAGCGAGGCGGAGGTACGCTTAGTCATCCAATGCGACGATCGCCATGACCCACGTGCGTTGATCGATTGGGTGCGTGCGGCCGCAACGTTTGCGATTAGTTGTTATACGGGATTTGCGCCTGATTGGGATGCGCCGTATCACTATGAGTGGGTATCCCCTGAGCGCGCTGGTGTCCATATCATGCACTGTGTCGCAGGGCATAGAGGAGCGTCAACGACGCACACAGCAGACGACCCAACGGTGATATGATAGAGCATGATTAAGCTTGGGAGGTACGCAATGTCGCGTCAGTCATTTGTGGTCGATACGAGTGCAAGCCCACATGCCATGCTCCGACCCTTGCCGTTGCAAGGCGTGACCATCCGTGATCGCTTTTGGGCACCACGCATTGCCACCAACACACAGGTGACCTTGCCTTCGCAGTACGCTCATTGTGAAGAAACCGAACGGATAGCGAATTTTCGGCGGGCCGCTGGCACCGAAGACGGCGACTTCGTTGGCTTGTTTTTCAATGATTCAGACGTCTACAAATGGCTCGAAGCAGTGGGTTGGAACGATGCAATCAGTGATTCTCCGGGGTTGGGCGTCATCGGTGAGAAAGTCGTCGCCGATATCGTCGCTGCCCAGCGGGCAGATGGGTACCTCAATAGCTACTTCACCAAAGAACGAAGCGATGACCGCTGGACCAACTTCGACTTGCACGAAATGTACTGTGCAGGTCATTTCTTCCAAGCGGCAATCGCTATCTACCGCACCAGCGGTGCACGCACGGCACTCGATGCCGCCTGCAGAATGGCCGACCATATCGACGCGACGTTCGGCCCCGCGAGCGACGGCAAACGCCCCATCACCGATGGCCATCCCGAAGTAGAGCTTGCGCTCGTTGAGTTGTATCGCGTCACCAAAGAACAGCGCTATTTGACCTTGGCTGACTTCATGGTGTCTGTACGCGGTGCCAATCAACTCGGCAATCAAAAGTTTGATAATCTCTATTATCAGGATCACAAACCCTATCGTGATTTGCATGATGTGGTTGGGCATGCCGTGCGCATGCTCTATTTGGCTGCCGGTGCGACAGACCTCTGGCTCGAGACGGGTGAACCAGCCCTCAAAGCGGCAATCGATGCACAATGGCAAAACATGACCCAAAAGCGCATGTACGTCAGTGGGGGTGTCGGTTCGCGTTGGCACGGTGAGGCAATCGGTGACGACTACGAGTTGCCCAATCCAACGGCCTACACCGAGACGTGTGCCGCCATTGCCTCGGTGATGTGGAACTGGCGCTTGTTGCAGGGCACCGGCGATGCCAAATATGCTGATTTGATGGAATGGACCCTCTATAACGGCGTGATGCCAGGGTTGTCGGTCAGCGGGAACGAGTACTTCTATCAGAATCCGCTCGAAAACGACGGCACACACCGGCGCTCGGCATGGTTTGGGTGCGCATGCTGCCCGCCCAATGTGGCCCGCTTGCTTGCGCAGTTGGGGAGCTACGTCGCCAGCGTCGATAGTCAATCATTGTGGCTCCATACGTACATGCAGGGCGACATCGACGCTGCGGGGAGCGGGCTCGATGCAGCGGTGTCGGTCACTACCGAATATCCGTGGGACAACACCGTACGGATCACAGTGACCCGTGGCGGGCAATGGACCTTGCGTGCGCGTGTGCCGAGTTGGGCCAGTGGTGCGACGGTGACGGTTGGAGGTGTGCGCCAAAACGCCGAACCAAACACGTATGTATCGGTGCGTCGTGCCTGGCAAGTGGGCGATGAGGTCGTCTTGGTGTTCCCGATGCAGCCACGACTCATCATGGCGCACCCATCCGTCAGCAACAACAATGGTCGTGTGGCCGTTGCCCGAGGTCCGCTCTTGTATTGCATCGAACAGGTCGATCAGACCATGCCAGTACCATCGCTCCGCATCGATTCACGCACGCAGTGGGCCGAAGCAGACGGACCAATGGCGCTGGGGGCACATACCCTGTTGCATGCAAAGGGCTACAGCGTCAGTACACCGGATGACGCGTTGTATGCACCGTGGCGGCACGACGCGCGACAGCCGGTACGATTGACGTTGATTCCGTACCATTTATGGGCAAACCGCACAGCCGGCGCTATGACTGTCTGGATCCCACTGGCGTAGGTGTGCAAGACGACGCAAAGATGCGGAGTACAGGCCTATGATGCTCGGTATCGATTTGGGTGGCACCAAAATTGCATATGCAGTCGTTACGCCGGGAACTGCGACGATTTTGGCACGACACGTGACCGAGACGCGTTCGCACGACGGACCGACGGCTGTGTTGGAGCGCATGATTGCGGACTGTCGATACGTCTGCGCGGCAGCGGGGATTTCCCCAGCTGCGCTGACCGGGATTGGGATTGGTGTGCCCGGCGTGTTTGATGACACGACCGGGTGCACGCTTTTTTTGCCCAATTTGCACGGTACCTGGCCGAATGTACCTGTGGTACAAACACTCTCTGACGCATTGGGATGCTCGGTTTGGCTCATCAATGACGCCCGTGCGTTTGTCTTGGCCGAGGCTCTGCATGGAGCAGGTCGTGGTGCCGACAACATCGTCGGATTCACGCTGGGGACGGGTATCGGTGGTGGTGTGGTGATTGGGCGGGACCTCTACCTCGGCATCGATGGGACCGCAGGCGAGTTTGGTCATCAAACATTAGCACTCAACGGTCCACGCTGCGGATGTGGCAACATCGGCTGCCTCGAGGCTCTGGCGAGTGGACCCGCTATCGTCGCGCGCGCTGCGCAGATCATGCAGGACGGCAATGCACCTCGGTTGGCGCAGGCGCTCGCCACGGGCGAGGCATTTACCCCCGCTTTGGTCGCACACGCCGCGAACGCCGGTGATGCATCGTTGCAGCGATTACTCGATGACGTCTATGCCGCCATCGGCGCGGGTGTCGCGAATGTGGTGACGATGTTTAGTCCCCACGTGGTGGTGTTGGGTGGGAGCGTGAGCAATCTCGGAACGCCGCTCCTGGCGGCTGTGCGTCGGATTGTGCAGGATCGGTGTCGCGCGACACCGGTGGATCGTATTGCGATCGTACCGGCAGTGCTCGGCGCCGATGCGGGGATGCTGGGCGCCGCACAATGGGCGTATAGACGGCTACAGCAAGGGGAGAAGCAATAATGAAACTCGAATACCGGCCACAAGACCCCGTCGCATATCGTCCGCGCATCGCACTCATCGGCTGTGGCGGCATCACCCACCACCATTTGACGGCGTATCTGGCTGCAGGGTATGACGTGGTGACATTGTGCGATGTCGACATTGACCGTGCCCACGCACGGCGCGATGCGTTTTATCCAACGGCCCAGGTCACCACAGACATACAAACCGTGTTGCGTGATCCGAGTATCGCAGTGGTCGATATCGCGACGCACCCTGCCGAACGTGTCCCCTTGATCGAGGCAGCACTGCGGGCCGGTAAACATGTGCTCAGCCAAAAGCCGTTCGTCCTCGACTTGGCTGACGGTGAGCGCCTGATTGCCCTCGCGAACCAGGCAGGGGTACAACTGGCGGTCAACCAAAACGGACGCTGGGCGCCGCATGTGGCATACATGCGCGCTGCGATTGCGGCGGGCATCATAGGCACGGTGAGTAGTGTCGACATGACGGTGCAGTGGGATCACAACTGGGTGGTGGGTACACCGTTTGACGACATCGATGATTTGCTCCTCTACGATTTCGCTATCCACTGGTTCGACATGTTGACCTGTTATTTCCCTGGCCAGCACGCCGTCGGAGTGTCGGCCCGCGTCGTTACGAGCGGGCATCAGACAGCGCGACCACCGTTGCTCGGCCACGTCATCGTCGAGTATCCGCACGCAGTCGCGACCCTTTCATTCAATGCCGATACCCGGTTCGGGGGGAGCGATCGTACCGTCATCGTCGGGAGCACAGGCACCCTCCAGAGCATCGGGCCGGGTTTGACCACACAGTCGGTGACGGTCACGACCGCAGCAGGAGTCAGTACCCCAACGCTGCAGGGAGCGTGGTTCCCTGATGGATTTCATGGCACGATGGGGGAACTGTTGTGTGCCATCGAACAAGGCCGAGCGCCCTCGCATAGTGGAGCCAACACCATGCGGAGCTTGGAACTCTGCTTTGCGGCGATTGCCAGTAGCCGGAGTGGCGCACGTGTCACACCTGGGTCTGTCCGTAGATTGTCATCAAACGAAAAGGAGAACGTATGAAAACGTGGAAAATCGTCGGCATCAACTTCGACCATATGCACATGGGCGATTTGTTGCGCAAAGTATCTGAGCATCCCAATGCCGAGATTAGTGCAATTTGTGACGAAGACCCGGCGCGCATGCAGGCGGCGATTGCGACCTTTGCGATCCCGGCCGACCGCGTGTTTACCGACTACCGCCTGTGCCTCGACACCATCAAGCCCGATATCGTCATTCTGTGCGCTGCCACTGCAACGCACGGCGAGTGGGTCGAAAAAGTCGCCCCATATGGTGTGCACATCCTCGTCGAAAAGCCTTTTGCCGCGACCCTTGCCGAGGCCGACATCATGATTGCTGCGATGCAAAAAACCGGCAAAACGATGATCGTCAATTGGCCACTCGCGTGGTACCCACCGCACCTGACGGCCAAACGCCTCATCGACGAGGGAGTCATCGGTACCGTCATGGAAGTGCACTACTACGACGGCAATCGTGGTCCATTGCACCATGTAGCCGACAAAATCGAAGTATCGGCAGCAGAAGTCGCCCGTCGCAAAAACGAAGCCTGGTGGTACAAGAAAGCCGCCGGCGGCGGCTCGATGCTCGATTACCTGGGGTATGGTGTCACATTGGGTACCTGGTATCACAATGGTGACAAGCCCATCGAAGTCACTGCAGTGGTCGACGAACCGTTTGGCCTCGAGGTCGACGAACACAGCATCACCGTCGCGCGGTATGCAAAAGGTCTCTCCAAGTACGAGACGCGTTGGGGTGCATTTACGGATCCATGGACCCATCAACCACAGCCCAAATGTGGCTTTGTGATTGTCGGGACCGATGGCACGATTGCATCGTACGACTACGAATCTACCATCCGCGTCCAGACCCGGGCAGTGCCCGAGGGATACGTGCTCGCGGTCGACGAAATCGCCGCACCGATGCAAGACCCCATCCAAAATCTCATCCACCACCTGACGACCGGTGCCGCCATCCATGGACCGTTGTCTGTTGCAACCTGTCGTATTGGGCAACAGATCGTCGAGACCGCAGCACTCAGTGCAAAGACCAAACAGACACAGAAACTCGTTCCGTAGCCCATCGAGAGGAACACAACGATGCACATCCCGGACCCCGCAGAACGATTTTTGAGTGCAGCTGAGCAGATCTTGCGTGACATACGGACAACACAGCTGCCTGCGATCCGTCAGGCTGCCGCGCTGTGTACCGACGCCATTGCCGCGGGTGGGTTGGCGCACATGTTCGGGACGGGGCATTCGCGCATCCCCGTCGAAGAAATTTACCCGCGCCATGGCAGCTTTCCGGGATTCCATCCCATCATCGAACTTTCGTTGACCAACCATACACAAGTCGTGGGCAACAACGGGCAACGCCAGGCGATGTACCTCGAGAAGCTCGAGGGATTCGGCGAAGTCATTCTGCGCAATTTCACCTTCGGCACTCATGACTGTATGTTGGTCTTTTCGAACAGCGGGGTCAACGGGGTCGTTATCGATGTCGCGTTGGGCGCAAAGGCACGCGGAATGCCGGTCATCGCCGTTGTTTCTGCGGCCCACTGCGCGGGTTCGCCCATCAAGCACAGTAGTGGCAAGCGCTTGACGGACATTGCAGATGTCACCATCGATAATTGTTCACCACTTGGTGATGCGATGGTCACTGTGGAAGGTCTGGCCGAGCCCGTCGGCCCGGGCTCGTCGATTGGCTATGTCACGATTGTCAATATGTTGAAATGCCTGGTAGCCGAACAGCTGACTGCGCGCGGTCAGCCACCGTTGGTACTGACAAGCAGTACGCTGATTGGTAGCGCTGCGTCGGCTGCGTTATTTGATGCCAGTTATGACGAATTCCGTTCCCGTATTGCTCCACTCTATGGGATGCAAC
>JBFYTT010000375.1:0-12297 GCA_041300425.1 Roseiflexaceae bacterium | reverse complement strand
TCCCTGCAGTGCTCCCGCCTGCAGTCGCTGGGTTGGCGTTATTGACTATTTTTGGCAGGCTGGGGTGGTTTGGGCAATATCTCGCTGACCATGGATTGTTCATCCCATTCACGACGACTGCGGTGGTGTTGGCGCAACTGTTTGTGGCAGCGCCACTGTATATCAAAGCATGCATGATAGCGTTCGACGGCCTCGACCCGATGCTTGCCGATGCTGCGCGCATCGATGGGGCAACAGCCGGGCAGTACTGGCGCTTGGTCGTCTTTCCCATGACATGTGCGGGCATGCAGGCGGGGATTGCCATGACGACTGCGCGGGCATTGGGTGAGTTTGGCGCAACGGCACTGTTTGCCGGCAGCATGCCTGGCCGCACACGTACCATGGCGCTGGCGATCTATGTATCGGCCGAGAGCGATCCGGCTGCGGCTACTGCCATGAGCATCATTCTGTTGGCGACCGCGTTGATGTTGCTCATCCTCACCAACACACGTACTGCAACCCACTCGTAACTCCCGTCGTCTGTGCTTACTCGCACCGCACGGAGGTACCATGGGACATCAGCATCACTCCACAGATATTCAACAGTATCTCGACCGCTCATTTACCAATCCACTGGCCCGCTCTGCCTACGAGCAATTCTTTGTTGACAGCTTGCTGTACAGTCACCAGGTTGCGCCGAAGCGCTGGGTCATTACGCACAATCGCGACCATCTCAACATCAACGTCGGGCTGATGCACACGTTGATGTTGCGCCATGACTGGCTCGAAGTGATGGTCGACTATACGTCCATGCCGGTGCTCGCGCCCAATATCGACGTTGGGTTCGCTGCATCCGAGCCCGACCCCTTGGTAGGGATTTATGCCTCAGTCCCTGGGTCCACCTATACGTACTTCGACCCCGATCTGTTTGACCAGTACGCATCAGTGGTGTGGGATGCACACCGGCGCATCATCGACAAAGCAGCCGTGACGCGTATGAACCCGGGGGTCTGTGCCAAACACACACCGGCGGCATTGACGTACTTCGCACAGCACCAGCAGGCGTATCTGGAGTCACGGCATCATACAGGTACACTGCCACGTTCACAGTACACGCGCACAGAAACATCCCCCACGCGCTGAGCGCATGGAGGATGTCGGGTGATGAACTGCCGCTTCGATTAGAGTGAAACGCCCATGAGCCCCGCGATGACACCCACTTCGCCCATGTGACTCTGGGGGTGGACCTGGGTGTAGTCGAGCACGAAGCGGCCGACGTTCAATGCACCCCAATACGAAATGACCCCTTCGGTGATTGCGGGGATGCAGACTGCCTCGCCAGCGATGACTGCCCGCATGTGGGCGGCGTCCCATTGATGGTGCAATCGACCGAGGTCGAGCCCGGCGAGTGTCTGCGCACTTTGGGCTGCGACCGCTTGCTGGTAGCCACGCAACGCAGCCAGATCGATAGTATCTGAGAGTATCTCGACATCGCCATATGGCATCGCTGTGCCCATGTGACCATAGGCAATGCCCATGTTCGACTGCCAGCTCCCAGTGGTGTGCACCTGCGGTACATTGGCAACAAAGCGGCTCAGGGTAATGTCTTCGATCCGGAGCAGGTGCCAGATGTTCCACGCGATCGAATTGACACCTGCTGCGGGACGACTGCGCAGGGCGCGCTCGGGCAAACCAAAGAGCTTTGGGAGTGTCTCGCCATGCAACATCTGATGACGGACCTTGACGAACTCAATCACGGCTCTACCCTTTCGGCTAAACGATGGGTGTAGTGTACCGCATTGGGCAACGAGAGCGACCCCTGGGTGTATGCGGTTCAGCTCCCTCGCATACGCACCAATGAGCGCAGACTTCACCTTAGGGTAATCAGGGGTGTTTGCAGTGCCACAGTCGCCGTATGGTATTCGTTTGGCCTATCCGTCCAACGCATCTGAATCTCCGTTTGCATCAGTTGGCTGACGAATCGACGGATCACCCACCGATACATAAAACCGTTACGGCAGTACCTCGTGGAGCAGGGCTTCGAGGCTCATGAGTTGAATCGGCCGAACGACAAAGCTCCGTGCTCCTTGTCGTAACGCGGTGATCCCATCTGCATCTTTGCCTTGCGACACGAGCATAACGATAGGGATATGCGCATATCGGGTGTCGGTGGTGAGCGTGCGAACGACGGTAAACGGCGACGTACCGGACATCTCGCTATCCATCAAAATCGCATCCGGCAGTGCTTCGGTGAGAAGGCGTAATCCCTCGTCAGATGAGTCTGCGGTGCGCACACGGAAGCCACGCTTTGTGAGTTCTTCTGAAAGCATCTGCCGGTCGAGTACTGAATTGTCCACGATGAGGACCTCTGGGCCCACAAGGACACCGTCGATGTTCACTCGGTTACGCTCTGCAGGGTCGCTCAGCGCCATGCGCGATGATAACGTCATATTGGCGTCTGCTGCAGTGCCCTCGGTGGCGTTCGACAATCCACAACCAGCAAGAGCGACTGCAATGAGGAACAAGAGTGTGGTTCGCCGCATCTGACACCTTCTGAGTGCACACATCGGAGTTAATTTGGTATATTTTATTTTACATACAAATACGTTATCTATATTAAACAATTTTCCGTTGTAGCGGTCAGCCAGATGTCGCGCATACGTCTGTGCAGCGTGGCACTGTACGCCACACATACACTATGCTGCGCATCTATCGGCAATGCACACGTGTGCACAGTGTAATTACTACAAATTGTCGTAATTTTAACGGATCTTCAAAGCACTGCTGCGCTGGGCGTGCTTTTTCCGATGCGTCTGCACATGCACACGTGTGCGCAAATGCAGATTGCTCTTTTTTCACACCACTCGAGACGTTCGCCGTATGCCGCCTAGCATCGTTCGTCACGCATGTAGTAACTTTATCGTTTTTTTGCTGCAATAAAACCGAAGATCTCCCATGTGCACACGTGTGCACGTGGGAGATCTATGCGCAAAACGCTGGTCAGCGTGCTTTAAGCGGCCAGTACTTGGGGGCACCACGTTCGTATTGGACAGGGTAGACTCCATCGACGCCCAGTGCTTCGGCGGCACGCCATGGCCAGCGGGGGTCATCGAGGAACGCACGGCCGAGCGCGACCATGTCGGCCTCGCCATCGGCGATGATTGCCTCAGCCACATGTGGATCGCTTATCAACCCGACCGTACGGGTCAAAATCCCCACTTCGCGCTTGACGCGCGCGGCAATCGGCACCTGGTACTTGGGGGCTGCTGCGACTTTGGCGTGGGGCGTTGCACCACCACTCGACACGCAGATGAAGTGCAGACCCGCGTCTTTGAGCATCTGGGCCTGCCCGACTGCATCATCGGGGGTCAACCCGTCGTCGTGCCAATCGGTACCGTTGATACGTGCACCAAAGGCAATATGCGCCGGCAGTACCGCTTGGACAGCACGCACAACCGCTAATGGCAGCGCCATGCGCCCCGCCAGATCACCACCCCAGCGGTCGGTGCGGCGGTTACTTATGGGCGAAACGAACGATTGCAACAGATAGCCATGGGCGAGGTGCAGTTCGATGCTATCGACCCCCGCAGCCACGGCACGGACGGCAGCATCGCGGAACGCAGTGATGATGCGTTGGATCCCGACGTCATCGAGCTCTTGGGGGATCTGCCAGCCAGTGTCGTAGGGGATTGCGCTCGGGCCGACCACTTGCCAGCCGCCGTCCGTGGGGCTGAGTTGCCCCGAACCTTGGCCGGGGAGTGGACCCGATGCTTTGCGTCCCGCATGGCCGAGTTGGACACCAAAAGTGACTGCGGGCGCGACGACTTTTGCATAGCGTATAACGTCTGCCATGGCACGCGTAGCGGCATCGGAGTAGAGCCCAACGCAGCCGTGACTAATCCGGCCGTTGCGTTCCACGCCGGTTGCCTCGATGACGACCATCCCTGGGCTCGCGGTGGCTACCCCGGTGAGATGGACCATGTGCCAATCCGACATGACACCATCGTTGGCGCTGTATTGACACATCGGTGCCACCACAATACGATTTGCAATCGTCAACGGGCCGATAGTGAGAGGTGTAAACAAGTGTGCGGTCATGCGCTTCTCCTCTGGTAGTACCCGTTGGATTATACGTCGTCCATACGGTGCTGTCCCAGCCGTATAATGACGTATAAACCGTATGAGTAACGCCCATGTCTACGGCGCTTTCGTTATTCGACAGCCACGCACACCTCAACAACGAACAATTCGCTGCCGACCGTGCAGATGTGCGTATACGCATGCGGGCGGCCGGCGTGACGCGGGTCTGCGAAATCGGCTACGACCTCGTCTCGTCCCGGGCGGCCATCGCCAGTGCCGAGACCAACGACGGGTGTTGGGCGGTCGTTGGGGTACAACCAAATCACCCAGAGGTGGCCAACGACCCACACTGGCTCGACCAGTTGGGGGCACTCGCAGTCCATCCAAAGGTCGTCGCAATCGGTGAAATCGGCTTCGACCATCATTATGCGATTGCGCCAGTAGCAATCCAAGAAGCGCTTTTTCGGGCACAAATTGCCCTCGCGGCCACGCACCGCTTACCCATTGTCATCCATAGCCGTGAGGCCCACGCAGATACGTTGCGGGTACTCAGCGACGTACGACACCCGTTTGGGGTCATCATGCATTCGTTTTCGGGTGATGTACCGTATGCTGAGGCGTGTATTGCAATCGGTTGTACGTTGTCGTTGAGTGGCCCGATTACCTTCAAAAACAACACGCAGATGCATGCGGTTGTTGATGCGATTGGCCTCGAGCATGTGCTGATCGAGACAGACAGTCCGTACCTTTCGCCGCATCCCCTGCGGGGCAAACGCAACGAGCCAACCAATGTCCCGCTGGTGGCGGCGTTTATTGCCGCCCGCAAGGGATGTACGCTGGCAGACGTCGCCGCTGCAAGCTGGCACAACGCAAACCGCATATTTGGGTTATCCGATGACAACTGCTGATGGCAGGTCACCGCGCATCCGCATCCTGGTGGTAGCGCCAGTTGCACCGTCCCGCGGGGGGATAGCCCAGTTCAGCACCATGCTGGTCAATGCCCTGCGCGCAGGGCACGACGTCACCTGTTGGGCCATCGACCCGCTCTATCCCACGGTGTTGTTCCCGGGTAACCCGCGGCCGGCGCACGCATCGACGCTTTCGTGCCAGATTGAGTCTCGTATCCATGGGTGGAACCCAATCGAGTGGGTAACCGCGTGGCGCACGCTGCGTCCGCACGCGTTCGACATTGTCATCTGGCAGTGGTGGACCCCGTATTGGATCCCTTTCATCCTGATGCTGGTTGTGCAGGCAAAAATACGTGGAATCGCGACGCTTGCCCTCAACCATCAACTCGTCGAACCAGACGCGCCCCAGTGGCAGGCGGTGATTGCGCGGCTGACACTCGCCCGCGCCGACGCGGTGGTACACTTCGGGAGCAGTACTCCAATACACCAGATGGAGCGGAGCCTGCCGCTGCCACTCCATGGTGCAGTCCTGCGCCGTACGCACCCACCCGTCGACATCCGCCAGGTACGCAACATTCCTGCCGATGCATACGTGGTCCTGTGCTTCGGGTTTGTGCGACCGTATAAGGGCATTGACATTGTTGTTTCGGCGCTGCATCACACCCCGCGACACGTGCACCTGTTGATTGCCGGTGAATGGTGGAACAACGACGTAGCGTTGCGGGCAGAGTGTCGAGAACGCTCCATCGCAGACCGCATCCATGTGGTTGATCGATACATCGCTGATGGGGAGGTAGCGGATTTTTTCGCTGCGGCCGATGTCGTGGCCTTGCCGTACCGGAGTGGGAGCGTGAGCGGGGTGGCGACCTTGGCAGCAGTGGCCGGCATTCCATTACTGGTCAGTGATGTTGGTGCCCTCGCTGGGCTCGCCAGCGTACGCCAGGTCGTCAGCCCCAACACCCCAGCTGCATGGGCGGCGGCAATCCTGCAGGCGTGCACACCTCCCGTTGACCCCGTGTTACCCGTTCCCGACGAACCCAGTTGGCAGGCACTCGTACAGTCAATCGAAGAACTGACTGCGTCCGTTGCAGGGGGGTCGAGATGCGTATCTCGCTGAGTGTGATTATCCCGGTATACAACGAAGCACAGACAATCGGGCAGGTATTGACACTGCTGTCGACGCTCCCACACATCACCGACATCATCGTCGTCGATGACGCATCGACGGACGGCACCGGTGCCATCGTTGCGGCACAAGCCGATGCCGACAAAATCACGATGATACGCCACCCACAGAATTATGGAAAAGGCGCTGCCATCCGGACCGCACTCCCGCTGGTGCGCAACACCGTTGTGGTTATCCAAGATGCGGATCTCGAGTACAACCCCAATGAGCTTTCGTTGCTCCTTGAGCGTATTCAGGCAGGTGCCGACATCGTCTATGGCACCCGCTTTGGGATCCACCAGCCCCTTGGTATGCTGTTCACACACCGCCTCGGCAATCATCTTTTGACCGCTTTTTTCAATCTGCTCTATGGCACACAGCTGACCGATCTCGAGACATGCTACAAAATGTGGCGCATCAACACCATGCAACACATGGTCATTGACAATGATCGATTCGACATTGACCCCGAGTTGACCGCCAAATGGACCCGGAGCGGTTACCAGATTGCCGAAGTACCGGTCCATTATCTAGGTCGGCCCTATCGAGCCGGCAAAAAAATCCGCCCACGCGACGCCCTTTCGGCGTTCTGCACCATGTGGCGCTACCGCAGGTATCACCCATCATGACGGGCACCCCGCGCACCATTGTGATTGTATCCACCAGCGCCCCGTGGCACCCGGGCCCGCGGGCACGGATAATCCCGTTGGCAGTCTATGGCAGCAGTCAGGGCATACCAGTGACCATTTTGTGTCTCGACCCAGATGCACGTACCACTCCGACGAACGCGATGACCATCAGTGGGGTCGACATCATCCCCGTGGCGCAGATGCACGTCGGGCCAGACGGCAATCCGTTGCAGGGGATACCGCTTCTCTGGACCGTCCTGTGTGCAACCATCGTATTCACCCGCGAACTGCTCCGCCGCAAACCGACCGATATTGTCATCGCCAAAGCACAACCGATGAATGGGATCGCTGCCTGCGTCGCGGGCTGGTGGTGTGGCGCGCGACTCCATCTCGACAGCGATGACGACGAGGCGGGGTCACATCACTCTGCGCACTGGTTCATTCGATACCTACTGGGGATGTTCGAACGCTGGCTGTCGACACGTGTTGCGACAACGACCTGTGCGACACACTGGCAAACAGAGCAACGACGGGCACGGGGCATTTGGCCAGTGACGCATATACCCAATGGGCTGAGTCGCGAACAGCTGGTCGTTTGCGACGCACAACAGATACACGACGTGCGACAACGGTACGGATTGCCGCCCCAGTATCTCGTCTATGTGGGCAATGTGTCGACCGGTGCGCATGCAGTAGACCTCCTTATCGACGCGCACACCGTTGCTGCGCTCGATGTACCACTGGTGATTGCCGGTAACGGCCACGACCGTGCGGCACTGCAGCAGCTGGCACAGAAAAGCAACAGAGTACAGCACATTCACTGGCTTGGGACCATCCCTCCCGCTGACATACCCGCACTGTTGGCTGGTGCAATAGCGAGCATCGACCCGGTGCGGCAGTGCGATGCCGCGGCGGCACGTTGCCCACTCAAAATCCTCGAAAGCATGTCGCAAGGCACTCCCGTTCTCACCAGTGACGTCGGCGACCGTAGCCATATCCTTGGTCCCGCCGGCATTTTTGCAGCGGCGGGTGATGTACCTGCGTATGCGACCGCAATGACTGCACTCTGCACAGGCAGCCCAGCGGCCGTGCGTGTCGCACCCGACATGCAGTCCTACGCGTGGCAAACCGTTGCTCCACGCTGGTACCACGCCCATGGACTCGATGCAGGCGAGGTGCCGTATGCGTGACCAGGTGCGGATAATCGTGCCCACCCGCAACCCCACCCGGGTGCACACAGTGGTACAGGGCCTGATTGCGGATGGGTGGTCAGATTGTGTGGTCGTCCACCCTGCCAGCCCAGATTCGGTCGACACCATCCCCGCCATCGTCACTGACCATTTGTTGAGTCCTGCCGCAGCCCGGAATCGCGGGGCAGCGGGCGCCCAACGTGCGTTCCTCTGTTTTCTCGATGATGATGTTGCGTGTAGTACTGCTACGCTCGACGCGCTGGTCGAGCGATGTGCAGCGCCGGGGATCGTTGCAGCAGGCCCGGTTCTCGAGGACTACCCTAGCGACCCCTATTGGCGACGCTGCATGCACCGCGTGATGAGTGGACCGCAGTTTGCGACGACACGCACCGCAGCTGTAGACCACTTGATGAGCATGTGTCTGGTCGTACGTCGGGATGCCTTCGAGGCGGTCGGTGGATTCGACGAGCGCTACACACAACCCGCCGGCGAAGACACGGCTTTGACCATGCGCCTCGCAACGCTGGGTGCGTTAGCACTAGTCCGGACCGCACGCATCACTCATCGACCGCATCCCGATGGGTGGAGCACCGCGTCACGTCGGCTTTTCCGTTACGGTAGAGCCTGGGCCCAGGTCGGGCACACGGCCGGAGGCAGACGGCGATGGGTCCGCCAACTGCCAACAATCGTGCGATGGTGCATGCTCGCCATGATGCCGTTGGTAGCGCTTGGTGATGCACTCATCGCGACGAGCTGGCGCTACTGGCTGGGGTATGCGTGGCTCCGTTTGTGTTGGTATACCGGTTGGCTTACTGCGGCGTCCGGTAATCGAGCGGTGTCGTTATGATCAGCATCGGCCTGGCAACCCGCAATCGACCCGAGCGCCTCGCGCAATGGGTCGCGCACATACAGCAACTCGAAGGCGTCGCTGATGTGCCCATCCTGATTGTTGACCAGTCGTCGCTACCGACAGCGATGACACTACCCGAAAACGTCGACTACATGCATCGGCCAGGCAGTGGACTCGCCATTGCCCGCAATATCCTCTTACATACCTGTCAGACCACGTATCTCGTCGTTTGTGACGACGATTGTCTGCCGGATCACGACTGGGTGACGGTTGCTCGCCGGCTTGTGACCTCGGCACCTCAAGTGGCGCTCTGGTTTGGGGCAACATACCCGACCGGAGCAGACTGGACCATACATCACGCACCCACCCATGCAGGGACTACTCCATGGGCATCACGCCCCAACGGCAACGTCTGTTTGGCATTGCGTACACACCCGACGGCGCTACTGGTACAGCAGCCCGTTGCCATCCTCGAAGTGTTGGGGCAAGGGAACAACATGATTATCCATGTCCCGACGGCACACGCGGTGGGCGGCTTCGAAACGTGGTTGGGGGCAGGTGCACGTGGTCGTTCGGGCGAAGATGTCGAGTACGCGCTGCGCTTGCTGTGCCGCCAGAATATCTGCGGCTATGAGCCTGCATTGCGTGTCCTGCATGATGCCTGGCAGACCCCAGACCACGCAGCGCGTGCAGGTCATGGGTACACGGTGGGCATGGTGGCGGTACATCTGTGGTATGCCTGGTACGGCGTAGCCGTGGCGGTCGACGAACTCGCGTTTCGTTTTGGGCTACGGCCACCCATCGTGGGCGACGGTACCTCTCCCCACACACACAGCATGCGGTTAGACAGGCGCATCAGAAAGCGTATCAGCGTGGGCTATGCATCGCTGTGGGGCGTCATCATCGGGTGCGTCCTGATCGTGCGCAGGGGGGTACCATGGCACACCGCACGCTGAGTCCTTGGGGGGCACATATTGGTGCAGTCTTGAGTAGCACCGCCGTCGGTCAGATCCTCGCGGGGGTCGCACAGGTGTTGATTGTGCGCACCCTTGGAGTGTCGGGGTACGGGCAGTATGCGTTGTTGTTTGCGTGGTTGGCAGTGGCGAGTGCACTGCTGGGGGCAGGGCTCGACACGTGGCTGCTCGATACCCAAAGTCGTCAGCTGGGTGTTCTCGGTACGGCGGTACGACGCATCCTGACGATCAAAATTTCGGTTTGGATGGTATTTGGCGCGATTGCCTTTGTGTGGATTCCAAATCTGCCACCGTTGATTGTCGCCATCGGGCTAATTGTCGTTCTGATTGATTCACTCAGCGCGACCGGGTATCAGGTGCTACGCGCCCAAAACCGTCATCCGTTGGTCGCTACCATCCAACTGATCGGGCCTGTGCTGTTGCTGACGGGGGTGCTAACTGGTGTCGCGTCTGCATTGCTGCCTATTGTTGTGCTCCAACTCGTAGTCGCAGGCACCACTGCGGTCTGTGTCGGGTGGTTCGTCTGGCGCCAGATACACGGGGCGACGCACGGAACGTTGGCCGGAGCACTACCGTTTGTGCTATCGGATATCTGTGCCCAACTCTATACACAGAGCACGACGATTCTGGTTGGGAGCATGATGGCGAGTAGCGCGGTCGGCATTTATCGCGGCGCATGGAGCTTGGTAGGCTACTCGTTTATTGTCCCTGCAGTGTTGTTCCAGACGACATTACCGCATCTGAATGCACAAAAAGATCCAGCAGCGCGCCGTCAGCTGTTGCGCCGCACGCTCATCCTGATGTTGATCTATTCCGTGTGTATGGGTTTTTTTGTGGTCTATGCAGCCCCATGGGTATTGCCGTTGCTCTATGGCGAAAGCTTTCGCCCCAGTGCGACACTCTTGCCTGCGTTCGCCTGGGTGCCGTTTTTCAAAGCACTGAGCTTCAGCGGTGTCCTGATTTTGTTGATGGAAGGGCAGATCCGCCGCAGAATCGTCATCCAAGTACTGGTGGTCACCGTCGTGTGGGCAACGGCACCATGGCTGATAGAGACTGGCGGCATTGCGGGTGCGGTATCTGCGCAACTGTTGAGCGAAGGAGTGCTCGGCGTCGGGTACCTGCTGATTGCCGCGTGGTCCCTGCGGTTGACTGAACCACCCGTCTGGCCGCCCCGGCGCATTGTCATCACGCATTTGCACGGGAGCGGGAATGTGGGTGATGCGGCGATCCATCATGCGCAGTATGCAATCATCAAAACACTTTTTCCTGCGGCACACATCACCGTGGCGGCGGCACTCCCCGCGACGCTCCGGGAGGCATTCCCGAACGCCACGGTTCGCCGTAGCATCCACAGCTGGGTTTATGCCGACGATGGCTCCATAGCCCCGCTTGGCATTCGTTTACGCCGGACGGTCGCGTTCATGTGGGCAGTGCTACTCGGTCGTTGGGGGATCAACGCGCGGTGGGGGCTCGATGAAGGCGAACGTGCCAGTCTCGCGGCGATCCGGAGCGCTGATGTGGTCTACGCCAGCGGTGGTGGGTACCTGTATGACGAACCCGCAGCACATCCATGGCAGCGCCTCTTGGGGTGGGACCTGTGGTTGGTAGCCGATCTGCTCTGCGCACGTGCGTGGCAGCGACCGCTGGTGTTATTGCCGCAGTCGATAGGACCTTGCACCAATGGTCCGTTCCGCATCGTACTACGTTGGCTCCTCGGCCAGGCACACCGCATTTACGCACGTGATTCGGCGACGCGTATGCTCCTACGCCAGTGGGGGATAGCCCACCGCAATGCACCAGACATGGCATGGTACACAGAAAACCCGGCGTTGCCAGCAGTTGTTTCTCCGACGCACCCTGTGTTGGGGGTGAGTGCACTCGATTGGGGTGCGCAGTATTCGTCGTTTCGCGGTCAAGCGGCGTACGAAGACGCCCTCGTGGCGACCATCGAACACTATGCTGCCCGCGGTTGGCGGATCCAACTCTACAGTCAATGTCGCGAGACGAACCCGGCCTGGGATGACCGGCTGGTGACGCAGCGTATCGCCCTACGCGTTACCTGCACGGTCGAAATCATGCCCGATATCGATGACCCGACCGACTTGGATCTTGCCTACGCAAAGCTCGATTGTCTGGTTGCGACCCGCATGCACGCAGCCATCCTACGCATGCGCAGTGGGGGATCGTGCGTGGTCATCGGGTACCTGCCCAAGGCGGCCGCGCTGCTGGAGGATCTTGGATTGGCCGCGTGGCACGTGCCCATCACACATGTCGATGCCGAAACGCTGTGCGCGCTGGTTGACCGACGTGATGACCAAATACCTATCCTGAGACAGGCACGTGCGCACATACGTTCCCAACAGCAGGATTTTGTCGATGACCTGCGTATGAACCCGGTTATTGGGGGATCGTAATCGCCGCTGATCCGAGGTCAAAGAGTGCATCAGGACGGATGTCGATGATACGCTCGGTGCCGCTTTTTTGCATCAACGCAAGCGAAATACCCTCGCGCACGACCAACA
>JBFYTT010000337.1:0-7671 GCA_041300425.1 Roseiflexaceae bacterium | reverse complement strand
TCAACACAATCCCGATCCAACTCTGGAAAGTTGCTGGGTGGCAAGCCCAAACCTACGATGACCCCTACGTCACCGTCTACAACGGTGTTGCGTATGCATCTGTTCCGAAGCGGAACGCTGTCGGCTCGGCAGGGATCGACGGGAACGAACGCTTCCGATGGGGCGGGAACGGCACGGACAATGCCTCGTTCCTCAACCCGAGTGGTTTGGCAGCAAGCGCAGACGGAAAAATCTACGTGCTCGACCGCGGCAACAATCGGATTCTCGTCTTCTCGATGCCCGAGTAACCCATTCCCAAGACAAAACCCCGCACCTCCATTTGGGAGGTGCGGGGTTTTTCTTCGCTCTGTTATGCACCGCGTGTATTGAGGTACACACTATACAATGACCGGCTGGCAGTCATGAATAGCCGATTACGCTTGATGCCACCAAAACACACGTTTGCACACACTTCTGGCAAGTGTATCTTCCCTACCAACGTTCCATCAGGTGCATAACAATGCACACCATCTATCCCCGCTCCGCCATTGCCCGTTGCAGCCCACACATTTCCGTGGATATCACAGCGCATCCCATCGAAATTTCCGCGCGGCAACCGCGCGAATTCTCTCCCATTCACCGCACGCCCCTCTACCATCGAATAGACCATCATGTTGGTGCGCGACACCACATAGAGCACATCAAAGCTCGGCGAAAAGCACAGCCCGTTTGGACGCTCAATTCCCTCTATTGCGATTGTACCCAGACCAGTCGCTGGATCAATGCGGTAGACATGCTGGGGGAGCTCAGGAGTAGCCGCATCACCCTCGTAATCGTTAGTAATTCCCCACCCCGGATCGGTGAACCAAACAGCACCATCAGCATGTACAACCACATCGTTGGGTGCATTGAGCCGTTTGCCTGCATATGCATCCATCAACACCGTGAGTGTTCCATCGTGTTCGGTGCGGGTGACCCGACGTGTCAAATGTTCGCAGGTAATCAACCGTCCCTGACGATCACGCGTATTGCCATTACTGTTTTGGGCAGGTACACGAAAAGGTTGAACAAGACCGGTTATCTCGTCCCAACGCATCATTCGATTGTTCGGGATATCAGAAAATAACAGAAAGCGGCCATCACCGAACCATACCGGCCCCTCGGTCCAGCGACCACCGGTCCACAAACACTCCACCACTTCTTGCCAAATAATTAGCTCACGAAAGCGCTCATCAACTACCTCGACTGCCATATCGGGGAATCGGACAATAGTACGGTCTTTATTCCATGCTTCAGCATGCTGATTGGTCATCTCTTCTCCTCAGTTCTTTCCCTAGGCGACCGACGCTCCCCATGCTATGAGCTCACTGCTCACGTCTCCAAGCGATGTCAACAACGCCGTTCTCACACCATCATCGAGGGTCTCGCCTTCGATCCGTTGGATATCCTGAATCAGATCCTCAAAGAGTCGTCGACCCTGGTAGTAGCGGAGGCGCTGCATGTCTATCACATGATACGGATGGTGCAATCGATAGCGCTCAGAAATCTGCTGCCAGCGCTCGTCATCAATCCAAAACATCAGATCGTGCTCGGCAGGGGCGACCATCATCCCCTCCCAATCAATGAGCACAGGGACGTCGTCCGTATTGATGACCACATTGTACCCATGAATATCGGTGTGACAGAGCACCATGGGGTGCTGCATCGTTGCGAGAGTATGAGCAAGTGCTCGAAATGCGCGAAACGACACATGTAACCCAGCAATCTTGTCACACAGGAGCGGGTACAACACATGACTCGAAAGCGCAATTCGGTCTATGGCAGGAATGATGTCGTCGAACCATACGGGTGCAAATCGTTCACGCGGCAATGCTGCCAATGCCGCAGTGTGTACATCAATGGCATGGATTCGTGCAACGGTATCGACCAAATGGGCAAGTTGGGAGTCCGTCAACGGCGTTTCACGCGGGGTCACTCCTTCGACATACGCAAACAGGAGTGTGGTAAACCGACCATCACGTACCAGCACGTGTCCGTGCTTCGTGGTGTACGGTGCCACGAGACGCTGTTGCAATCCTGGCTGATTCGCAAGCCATTGCGTAGCCGTCGAAATACACGCGAGTGTCGGCATGATCATCGCGGTTACTGACCGGAGTGCATCATAGGTTTTGGAAAAGTACACCGTTCCATCAGTACTATCAATGCGATGGACATACGCCACATAGCCACCACGCAGTGGGATCGGCTTTTGGACAGGCGAAATCCCAAAGCTACGACAGACCAACGCGAGATGTTCGAATAAACGTTCCTGCAACGTTACACCTGTAGATTTTGGTCAGGTACCACACTCACGACTGTAGCGAACTTCTGCATACGAATAGAACGTGGTGCAAAACCCATTTTTGCCCAAAACTTTGCGCCAGCGCTGTTCCACGCCAAGACATCGACTTCGAGCGAATCACGACCCAACATCGTGTGTAATGACTCGAATGCCGCTGTTCCATATCCTTGACCACGAAGAGACTCGACAATACAAAAATGACGTAGATAGCGAGGCTGCACACTCATATCAACCAGGGCATACCCAACCACTACTTCATCGGCTCGGAACAGCCAGGCCTGGTATGTACTCGCCAACAGCGTTTGCATGCGCTCGAGCAGAGCTCCGTAGCTCATAGTGTTGTCGGATTGCTCCGCAATAATCAGCGCACGGTTGAGGAGTGCCAACAATCCCGCATCCCCTGCTTCCGCTTGGACGAGGTCAATCTGCCGCATCTGACGCCTCTGTTTCTTGTTCGCTCGATACATGAACAAATCATCGTTGCAGACGCATCCATCCAGATCCAGCATGGCACTGCACACGCAACTCCCTATCGAACCCCCCCCCAACGGTTCAGATCGCATACACCCACACGAACCGTTGATATGCTCAGACCCACAACGAGTATCATCGGCTATACCGGAACAAAGAAGATTATGAACCTGCATCCATTTTACATTCCGTGTCAGAAACGATGCTTTGTACCGAGATGGTACTGCGAAACGTCGCAATACCACCTGGGTCATCACACATGCATCACGCGCCAGTGTTCCTCTTATACAACCCGCTCGAGCATGACCACACTTTCGACATGTGAGGTCTGCGGGAAACAATCGACGCAACTCACTGCAGTAATCCGATACCCACCTGCCACGATCAAACCCAGATCACGAGCCAATGTTCCCGGGTGGCACGAGACATAGGCAATTTTGGTTGGTTTGAAGCGATGCAACGACTGAATGACTGCGGGGTGACACCCCTTACGCGGTGGGTCAAGGACAACAGCATCTGCGTTGTGCACATGCATGATGCCTTTTTCGACGGATTCGGCAAACCATTCGACATTTTCGAGCTTGTTGTTCCACGCATTTGCTTGGCCATTTGCCACGGCCGGTGCATATTCTTCGATTCCAATAACACGACCACATTGCATTGCCAACGGTAATGTAAAGGTGCCAGCGCCACAGTATGCATCAACAATCCGCTGGTCCGTGATATCACCGAGACCGCTGAGTACCGTGTCACACAACGCACGAGCCGCCCCGAGCGAGACTTGGAAGAACGTCGTTGCACCAAGATCGAGAGAAACTCCGAAATGCAGCTCAGTGACTGTCTCTGCGCCATCTACAGCACCCCATGGCATCCGCACACCAATCACATTCGGGCATGCTGCCACCCATGCATCGCGGATTTGGATTGCAATCCGGTTGGGCAAATCATTGATGGCCGCTACGACATCCCCTGTTGTCTCGCTCAGGCGGAGGACGACGCTCCAGTTCGTACGCGGTTCAGGTGGGTGTGCTGCGACCGCAGCCCGCAATGCTTTGACGACATGTTGCAACGCAGGTTGGAGCAGCGGGTCTTCGGTTACTTCGGTCACATGCTTGCTACCATCGGCACGGTACCCGAGATAGTTCCCATACCCATGCAAACGGGCATTATTTCGATACTGCCAAGCGGGCGAACCGATAACTTTTTGGATTTCGGGCACATCTGCTAATTTACCAATATGCACGAGCTGGTCATGGAGGATTTTGACCTTGTACTGCAACTGAGCAACCGGATCAATATGTTGCCACTCCATGTTGGGCGCACCAGGATGGAGCACCGGCACTCGGTCCGCCGACGGAGTAATGATTTCGAGCAGCTCTGCACGCACATAACTTGTGTTGACCTGCGTTATTTTGACTTTGACTTCTTCACCGGGTAGTGCACCAGGTATAAAGCAGGCCAAACCATCAATACGACCGACCGCATCCCCGCCTTGCGCCATAGCATGTGGCGTAACGATATATTCTGCACCCTTTTGCATGTATTCCCCTTTCGACGGGCACGAGGTGCCGTTCGTCGTTCTTCTCAGCATGTTCAATGGTGCGGGTACCGTGTTCCAGCGGTCCAGATCGCTACCATGACAGTCTATTGTAACACTCGAACCTGTTGTGTCACGGCTGAGCCGTCACAATGCGCCGGAGTGTGGTTTTGATGGTAATCAAATCCATAAAACTCGATTCGAGACGGTCCGTCGATCCATAATTCAGCACCACGGTTGTATCGGTCATCGGTTCATACCAGAGATGTGTGGCCAATATGCCGATGTGGCCGAGCGATTCGGGGAGAAAATCGAGCGTCCACGAGAACTCACCGAAGCGCACTGCCATCATCCCTACACCATAATACAATCCGGTGCGGAACTGATTGCGCATGGTGATCATGCGTAGATACGATGCTTTGGAGATGAGTGTGTAATTGTGCAACGCCTGACTGAAGCGCAACAAGTCATTCGGCGTGGTAACAACCCCGCCGCCCGCCCAATCAGCACTGATACTCCGTGCTGCACGAAGGTTGACACCATCCACCCAGGCATCAGCCATCGGCAGCGGCTGTGCATTCGTCGGTGTCGACCGATACGGCATATAACTGTCGACCATGGCAAGTGGCGCAAAAAATCGATCTGACAGCACCTGATGAAAAGGTTTTTGTTCGATGCGCTCGATGATCAACCCCAATAACACATATCCGGTGTCAGTGTAGTGAAACTGTTTTCCAGGCATACCAACGGCGTTCTGGCGCTCCCGTGTGACCGAGAGCAACATATCGGGAGTCCAGACGGTGTCAGTGTTTTGGATGATGTCTTGTTGCACCGTCACTCCTGAATCAACCGGGTCAGCAAAGTAGTCTGCAACTCCCGATGTATGTTCCATCAGCTGAGCAATGGTTACTTTATCTGCATAATCAATACCATCGTGCACAAACAATCCTGTGAGGATGTCGGCAGACAGGTAATCGGCAACCGGGTCTGCGATATCCAGTGCGCCTTCTTCGGCCAATTGCATGATGGTAACCGCAGTGAACAACTTGCCGATACTAGCGGCATGGAACGGCTGGTTGGGGATCAGCGCGTGTTCCCCATCGTGCTGATATGTCCCGGTGGCAAATGCATCGTCAACATCAAAGTATGAAGAAACAATCCGCACTTGCATCCCGCTCGACGACGCATTGTCGGACTGACGAGCGGTGAGTGCGGTATGGATTTGGTTCAGGGCTTCTGCACGAGTGAGTGGGCGTGCATACAGATACCAGAGCCCGTACAAACTGGCCATCACTCCCGCAACAATCCCGAGTAGTACCAGAGCTCTCTGTGGAATCTTCACTGCACACTCCTTTGGAAACCGTCTGCCCAGCATGTACGATGGGTTTGTTACGCCTACGGAGCAGCACGAGACTGCATCACGACAAAACGCCGCCAAACAACCATACTCAGCACAACCGTTTCGACAATACAGGTTGCACTATGTGCAATCGGCACAAGCACCATCCCACCCGACACCCCAACCGCCGTCAGGATGAGTGCTTTGCACCCCAGCTGCCCGATATTGGTTACCAATGGAGTGCGTGTATCGTGCAGTGCGTTCAACAGACGCGACAAAAGCTCGGTCGTGACATACGCTGGCAATCCGATCACATACCACTGCAATACCGCATAGGTCCGGTCCCCTGCCGCCTGATCAAATGCGCCACGCTCAAGAACCAACGCTATCCCAGCACGGCCACCGTACCACACCAACAGTATCACGGGGATGCATAACAGCAACGCGGTCAGGGTGGTACGCACAAACAAGCGCCGCAAGAGCAATGCATCGTTGCGCGCCGCAGCTACTGCCAAATGGGGGAATACGGCTTGGCCAATCGCCGATCCAATCAGGCGCGTTGGCATATCCGCTAACAGCCATCCACTATACAGTGCTGCAACAGCAGTCACACCGACACGCGATGCATACGACGTATCTACCAAATTGCCCGCATAATTCACTGTGGCCGACAATGCAGTGGGGACCGCCAAGAACGCGATGGTCCGCAACTGCGGCAGGCGCGGCTCCCAATGCCAACGCAACTGCATACCATTCAGTCGTACGCCCCACCAGACAAACAGCACTTTTATCGCCGCGGCGCATATCAGCCCCAATGTTGGTCCATAGACAGAAAGTGCTGGAAACGCACGAGCGGCCAACACGCCCAGTATAATCGTCACGTTGTGTGACACGTAGGCAATAGCAATCATCCCAAAGCGCGTATGGGCTGACAACGTGGCCGACAAAAGACTGGCTATAGCTAACAACAAGGGCTGCGCAAAGAGCAATCGTGTCAACGATGCCGTTAACTCTTGGGTGCTGCTGGGGCTCCCCGGCAACACAAGCTCGCGGACCAACCACCCCGCACCGATGATCCCGATGCACGACGCGACGATGACCACAACCGCCACGAGACTCGTCAGCGCGTTGATGATGCGCTGCTGCATGGCCTCGGATTCGCGCACAAGCACAGGCACGAGCGCCGCTGTGAGTGCGCCACCGGCGATGAGAGTAATCAACGTCTCGGGGAGGCGGGCAGCGGCGTAATATGCGGCAACCGTAGCGCCATCACCAAACGTCGCACCGATTAACACTTGGCGCACGATACCCAACAACGCGGATGCAGCAAATGCAAGCGCCATGATAAACGCAGCATCTGACACGCCGTACTGACGCGTTGCAAAACGGCGTAATCGTGTCCCCATTGTCATCATTGCCGACCATCCCCCAAGGAGAGCGACGGCCCATACCTATGACTAGCCACGGATAATTGCGATGACTTCGTCACGACGCGATTCCATGGTGGCCTTATCCATTGCCTCGAGATTGAGGCGGATCAACGGTTCGGTGTTTGAGGTGCGTACATTGAAGTGCCAATCACGGTAGATGATGGAAAGCCCATCGCGTGTTTCGATTTTGGCATCATGGTAGCGCGCACGGAGTGCGGCCAATACTGCGGCCGAATCAGCGACTTTCGAATTGATTTCACCCGAGATGAAGTATTTGGCCTCAATCGGCTTGAGGAGTGCCGACAACGTCGTCCGCTCACGTGCCAGCATTTCGACTGTCAACAACGACGGTAGCAGTCCTGAATCAGCAAAAAAGAAATCTTTGAAGTAATAATGACCGGTTACCTCACCGCCAAAAAGCACATCGTCGTCTGCCATGCGGCGTTTGATGAAGGCATGCCCTACACGTTCTTCGAGCGCGGTGCCGCCCGCAGCAGCAACCATTTGTGGGACCGCCCATGACGCGCGCACATCGTACACGATGTTGGCACCGGGAGAACGCTTGAGCAAATAT
>JBFYTT010000309.1:0-8151 GCA_041300425.1 Roseiflexaceae bacterium | reverse complement strand
GAGAACGCCTGACGAACTTTGAGGTTGTTGAACGGAGCAGACTGGTTGTCGAAGAACAGGTAGTCGGTGCGGAAGTCATTTGCGTTGACGCGAACCTGTGACTTCAGGTCTGGGTCGGCCTGGATGATGTCCACAGCGGCCTGGTCCAAGAACTCGCCGCCGACTGCGTCGACTTCACCGGCGCGGTAGCCTGCGAAGAACGTCTCTGGCTTGGCTGCGATGCTCTGGATTTCACGCAGGAATGGCTTGTTGGTGCCGGTGTACGAGTCGTTGGCAACCCAAATGACCCGCTCGCCCTTGGTCCATTCCTTCAACATGAATGGTCCACAGGAAACGGACGTCTTTGGATCGTTGTTGTAGTACGGACCATACTTCTCGAACGCAGCCTTCTGCAGCGGAGTGCTGTAGAGAGCCTTGGCTGGGAAGAACGGTGCTGGCGTTTCGGTGGTGAAGACCAGGGTCTTTGCGTCTTTTGCTACGACACCCAACTGATCGTCAGGTACTTCGCCTGCGTTGACCTTGGACCAGTTCTTGATTTCGCCTGGTGCTTGGAAGAACCATGCGAAGTCCCATGCGTGGTCTTTGTTGGCTGCGTACTGGAACGTGTGGACGTAGTCGGCAGCGGTCACCGGCGTACCATCGCTCCAATTCAAGTTCGGATCCAGGTTGAAGGTCCATTCGGTGCCGTCAGCATTTGACGACCACGACAGAGCTGCAGCTGGCTGCGGAACGAAGTTGTTGTCCAAGCGAATCAATGGTTCGCTGTGGACGTTCGTCACGCCTGCTTCGTTGTACACGCTGACCAAAAAGTCAACTGTTTCGAAGTTCAAGGTGCTGTCGAAGTACACCTTGTACACCTGGTCTGCGACCGGTGCTGCGTCGTCTGGCAGAACGTTACCGTTTGGCAATGTTTCGCCAGCGCCGCTTGGTACTGCTGTTGGCTCGACGGGAACTGGTGTTGCATCAATAACTGATGCAGCAGTTGGGATTGCAGTGGCCTCTTCGGCCGGTGCAGCTGTTGGTTCTGCTGCTGGAGCTGCGCCGCCACATGCTGTTACCAGCAATGCAATGACGAGTGCCAGTGCCCAACGTGCACCCTTGTGCGTACGGGTCATCTGTGAACTCCTTAACGTAAAAAAACCATAGACACTGTGTTGCCACTATGTCGTATATCAATCCGAGTGTGGACCGCCCACACCCAGAGATTGACCAGAGTTGCCGAGATATCAGTATTTTAACATAACACCAGTGGATTTATCCAAGTGTATCATGTCAGCTTCATAACGAAAGAGGTTTTTTGTTTCGGAATAAAAAGTATCTCTACAAACCATGCATAGAATAGATTATGCAGATGCAAAAAATGAAACGCACCTCGTGCCGAAACACGAGGTGCGTTGTGCTTGCTTACTTGCGCAGACGCGGGTCGAGTGCATCACGCAAACCATCACCCACAAACGAGAAACTCAGCATGGTCAACGCAATCATCAACGTAGGGAACAACCCGAGGTGCCAGTATACTTCGATGTTGCCAAATGACTGTCCAGCCATTTTGCCCCAGCTCGGCATGGGGTCATTAATACCAATCCCCAAGAAGCTTAACCCTGCTTCTGCAAACATCGTAGCCGGGATACCGAGTGTGAAAGAAATGATCAATGGCGACAAGGCGTTCGGCAGCAAGTGCTTGATTGCTATGTTTACATTGGTCACGCCAATGGCACGGGCAGATTCGATGTACTCTTTCTCTCGCAGCGAAAGAATCTGCGCTCGAGTAAGCCGACAAATTTCGATCCAACTAATAATGCCCAATGCGATGATGATATTCGTTATACCCCCGCCCCACAGTGCGAGTAAGAATAGCGCAAAAAGGAGTTGCGGGATTGCGGTGAACACTTCGATAGTGCCCATGACCAGGGTGTCAACCCAGCCACCTAAGTATCCAGCTGCTGCGCCCATTGTGACACCGATAACAACGGCAATCAGCTGGACACTTAGACCAATCGACAGTGAAACACGTGCCCCATAAATGATGCGACTAAGCTGATCACGGCCGATGGTGTCTGTTCCCAGGGGGTACTCCCAGCTCGGGAACTTGCGGGACTGCGACAAGTTGGTCTTGTCGTACGGAGCGGGCGAAATCACATCTGCGAAAATCGCCATGAAGAAAAACAACCCGACTACAAAAAGCGCACCCACCGCCAATTTGTTCCGGCTAAATCGTATCGCGGCGTCACGCCAGAGGTTGGCAGGTTTACGCTCGTTTAAAGGTATACCGATCATGTGAGTTCCTTTGTAGATTGCGATTAGTCGAGTTTAATGCGTGGGTCGATCACGGTTGCGACAAGGTCAGTCAGCAGGTACAGAAGTCCCCACAAAGAGGCAACCATGAGCATGAGCGCCAAAATCATGGGGTAATCTCGTGAGGTGATACTCGTAACAAAGAACTTGCCGATTCCATTGACGCGGAACATCGTTTCGACAAAAATTGTTCCGGTAATCATATTCGGAACCATCGGTCCAAGTGCCGTGATGATTGGAATAAGTGCGTTTTTCATCGTGTGACGCCAGATGACCATAGTCTCTGACAACCCTTTGGCGCGGGCGGTACGAATGTAGTCAGCTGTCAACACTTCGGTCAAACTGCCACGTGTAAAGCGCGCTGCGATACCCATGGGCCCGAGTCCCAACGCAATCACGGGCATGATCCACGCCTTTGGGTCACTCCAACGGTCTGCATCCAGCGAAATAGGCAGCCATTGGAGCTTTACGGTCAAAATCAAAATCATCCAAATAGAGATAATGAAATTGGGTACGGTCATGCCGAGTGTGGAGATAAACGTGACGACGGTATCTACCCAAGTATTTTGGCGAATTCCCGCCAAAATACCCATAAATACGCCCGTTAAGATTGCGATTATGACCGTGATTCCGCCGAGTTGAATGCTTTTGGGCCATACCGATGCAATCACGTCGATAACGGAAGTGTCTTTGAACTGGTACGAAATGCCGAAGTCGCCTTGCAGGGCATTGCCAACCCAGGTGAGGTATTGTTCGTGCAAGGGTTTGTCAAGCCCGAACTTTGCCATCATGTTGGCACGCTGTTGTTCGGTGAGGTTGCGATTCGTCTCGTCCCATGGACCGCCTGGCACGTTATGCATCAGTAAAAAAACAACGACCGTTACCACGAAAAAAACGATTACTAGTCTGATTAGACGCGAGATGATGTAGATTACCATGCAGGCGCAATCCCTTTCATAACAGTGCCGGATTCTGTGCGTGCTCACACCGCGTGCGGAGATAAGCGCTGTTTGTACCCCGTTGTACAAGCGTCATATGTGTCATTTCTGCAGGTTCAGGCAAGCCTGAATTGTCTGAAAGCAGGTCGGAATGCACCTGCGATGTCCACATATGACCGTTACAAAAAGTGTCTGACATACATTACCACATCTCAGGCACATTTGCATACAACATGATGCACAATTTCTTATTGCGGCATTAATCATTTCTCAGATTTTTTGATGTCGACAATCCATACCGTATGCTCGAACGTTGACTGTAATGCGCAAGCGATTCCAAAAACTACATGTTCTGATATCTATGTCGACGAGTTTCCCCGAACAGTAAGCGATGTGACAACAGCATTCTTGTGAATCCGTAACGCAGACGGTCGTTCTGCCGTTTGGTGTGTACGGTCTCGTGGGAACGTATCTGTTCGATACGCTGACTCGGATGGGATCTGCGCAGGGCACTCCACTCCCACGATGCTCTGTAGTAAATGGTATAATACAGACATCTTTATTGTGGTAGATAATTCTATGCAACGCTTTGTTCTGCGCATGTGGTACAGCATAATTGCCGTTTTCATCATACTGCTGGTTGTCGCGCCGGCATCGGCAGTTGTCGGTGTTATCGTCAAAAAAGTCATTGAACGGCAAGCAGTCATCCCTGATACCCGCCCGCCTGCTCGCGATGAGTTTGTAGCGATAGATCCTATGCCTGCCGAAGATGTGGTTGCTCCGTCGACACAGCAACGTGTCACGCTGAGTAGCGGCGCAATGCACTCGTGTGTCGTGGCATATTCGGGTCAGGTGCTTTGTTGGGGTGCCAATGATGAAGGTCAGCTCGGATCCGGCAACGATGGTACTGCCTTGCCTTTTTCACGGACTGCCAATAGTGTTGCCGCACTCCAAGATGTGACGAGTGTCGCCGTCGGTTTACGACACAGTTGTGCACTCGTGCCCAGTCCCGGCACGGTATGGTGTTGGGGGAGCAATGCGTCTCGCCAAATCGGGCAAGCCGCAGTAGGTCCGATGACGTCTACCTCGTATCCGCAAGTTGTCACCGGCCTCGAGCGGGTTGTTGCCATTGCTGCAGGTAACGATCACACATGTGCCCGTGGGGACGATGGTGCTGTCCGCTGCTGGGGCGCAAATAATCATGGTCAACTCGGCACAGGGCAGCAATCGCAGAGCGCAGCGGTACAGCTGGTGCCCCTTCCTGAGCCAAGTTCGGATGTGTATGTTGGTGGCGATACAACCTGTGCGCGGTTGGTCAGCACGGCACTGTATTGTTGGGGCAGCCTGCCGATTGGTGAGATGCGCGATGTATTGACACCCGAGCGCATTGATTTGTTTGCACAATCAGTTCCAACCCAACTTGTGATCAACACAGCGCAGTTGTGTGCTATTGTCCCTGCTACCGACGTACGCTGCTGGTCAACGCAGGTGCCGCAAGGCTTTGCAGTTCCCCAAACAGCTGAGGTGCAAGTGTTGCGTGCGCTCGGAGATGGCACAGTCTGCGGTATTGGACTTGTCAGTCCGCTGTGTTGGGACGACACGGGCAGCATGCAAACAATAGCCGAACGCGGCGTTATTGATGTTTCTGGCGGTCTTGATTTTCAATGCATTACGGTGCGCGCAGGCAGAGTGCGTTGTCGTGGTGACAACCGCATGGGACAGCTTGCGAGTACACGAATGTCGCAGAGTGGTGCATTTGTTTCGGTTGCACTCGGGGATGCGAGTTCGCTGTTGAGTGCCGGTGCGGGGCACGTCTGTGGGATGTGGCAGCTGGGTATGCTGCGTTGTTGGGGCAGGTCATTTGAAGGGCAGTTGGGTGTTGAAGAGTTCGGAGGGACACGCAGCCGTCCTGACCCCATAACCCCAGACATAAACGGTGTGCTGTCTCTCTCGACAGGAGCGCACCACACCTGCGCGGTACGCCATGATGAGCGTGTCTTTTGCTGGGGAGCGAACACCAACGGTCAATTAGGGAACGCTGATACCCGAGACCGGAGTACGCCGACCCTCGTAAACGGTGTCTCAGAAGGGGTTGCACTGAGCGCTGGTGCTGCGCACACATGTCTGCTCCAGCACAGCGGTACGGTCTGGTGCTGGGGCGACAACCGCGCTGGACAGGTGGGCGGTAGCCAAGAGCGACAGTTGATCCCCGTCCGGATCGACTTGCCGCAGCCGCTTGTCTCAATCACGTCAGGCGGGGCGACGACCTGTGGATTGCAAGCCGATGGACTCGTGATTTGTTGGGGTGCGCAAATCGGCCAAACGGTATCGTTTGTCCCGCTAGCCGACCTCACCGATGTAACCGCGGTCTCGGCGGGCAATCACTATGTGTGTGCGCTCCGTATTGATGGTGCCGTGTGGTGCTGGGGTGATGACAACATGGTAGGTGTATCCAAGACCCCCCAGAGAGTCGAGGGGATCCCGAGCATTCGGAGCATCAGTGCCGGTGGCCAACATGCATGTGCCGTCGACACTGCCCGACGTCTCTGGTGTTGGGGCGCAAATCAATACGGCCAAGTAGACCCAAATAATCCAAGCCGCCGAATTCTCGAACCACTCCAGCGGTCCGACAACATCGCTTCCGTGGCTGCCGGATTTTCGATGAGCTGTGCGCGCAACGTCGCCGGGAGCACCAGCTGCTGGGGCGATAATCAGTACGGACAGCTCGCGGATGCAGATCCCACGAGTACAGAAGCGCGCATTGATGGCTATGATGACGGATTTTCATTGGTAGCCGGCGGCAATTTCAGCTGCGCGCTCCTCAAATATGTCTCGGTGCGCTGTTGGGGAAACAACGAATACGGTCAGCTCGGCGATGGGACCACTACGTCATCTGCAGTACCACAAACGGTGCGGAGCAACGAAGAAATCGTGCGCATTGCGGCTGGGTCTACGCATGCATGCAGTATCATTCTCGATGGCACGGTTCGCTGCTGGGGACACAATAATTTCGGCCAATTGGGGAACGAAGCAACCGAGGATAGCTCCACTCCGGTGGTGGCGGCAGTGCAAGATGTGGTCGATCTTTCATTGGGGCAATCACATAGCTGTGCGCTCCTGCAAGACGGCGGTGGAGCGTGCTGGGGACGCAACGAAGATGGGCAACTGGGCAGTGGGAACACCGCGAACTCGGGCATGCCACTGCGGGTGGCAGATCTCGAACAAGCGGTTGCGCTCGCCAGTGGAGGCAACCATACCTGCGCGTTGACCCAAAATACACAAGTTTCCTGCTGGGGACGCAACGAGCAAGGCCAATTGGGCATTGGAACCGTTGGTCCGGGCATTTCTGTTCCTGCCTCTGTGCCACAATTGGTCGGTGTCACTGCAATTTCTGCAGGTACCGATCACACCTGTGCATTGGCCGATGACGGTTCAGTGTGGTGCTGGGGGTGGAACCGGTTTGGGCAAACTGCTGCGCCTGCTATTGGAGAAAAGTCGTTTACGCTCACGCCCAGCAAAGTACCAGAGCTTGGTACGGTTATCGCCATTCACGCCGGTGGGAATCATACGTGTGCCCTCCAGCAAAATGGTCGCGTCCGTTGTTGGGGTGATAACTACAACGGGCAGCTGGGAGCCGCGCGTTCTGCAAATGTAACGGTAGATGCACGCGGCAAAGATTTGGTCGGGTTCGACAATGTCATTCAGATTGCCACCGGCGGCGCCCACACCTGCGCCTTACAGCAGCGTGGCAATGTCCGTTGTTGGGGTTGGAATCGCGATGGCCAGCTCGGTACCGGTACACGTACGGAATTACTCGACATCGCTACACCTGCTCCGATTGTGGGACTAACCCGTGTCACTGCAGTGGCGCTGGGCGATGGTCATCTCTGTGCTGTCGATAGCGTGGGAACCGTATGGTGCTGGGGAGAAAATGATGTTGGACAACTCGGCATCGGGATAATGGGTAATCTCGGCGATTTGGGGCTCCCGAACGAAGTTGATGCCGCGGTCAATACGGTCTCCGTTGATTTGGGCGCAAACCACAGCTGTGCATTGCTCGTTACTGCCGAGTTGAATTGCTGGGGTCGAAATTATTTGGGGCAATTGGGCAATTCCTACGCAGGTGATATTGCAGACAGTGTTATCCCAAATTTCGTTGTGGGTATGCGAAATGTCTCTGCATACAGTGCTGGTGGAGACACGAGTTGCGCAGTTTCGAATGGATTTGTATCGTGTTGGGGCGATAACGAGTATGGACAGTTAGGTACTGCCACGGTCGGGGTGGGCGATTATCGGACCACCGCAACACTCGTCGCAGGCATAGATGCAGTCGTAGACGTTACCATCGGAACAGATCATGTCTGTGCGCTTCGGTTTGATCAGACTGTCTGGTGCTGGGGGCGCAATAATGCCAATCAGGTGGATGCTACGTCTGCTGCTGTTGTAGTTTCGCCGACCCGCGTGGCACTCACCAAACCAATCAAGAATATTGGTTCGAACGGTGATCATACTTGTGCGGTCGACACAGATGGCTCTGTCTGGTGTTGGGGCAACAACCAATCGGGTCAACTCAGTGTGGTTGGTGATTCTATTCTCTCCATTCAACGGGTCGATGGTATACCACCGGTGCAAACAGTGGTAACCGGCAGTCAACATTCTTGCGCCTTGGATCTCAAACAGGGAGTGTGGTGTTGGGGCAACAACCAAAATGGGGAGCTTGGCATCGGCAAAACGGATGCACAAGTGCAAATTCCGCCGACGCAAATTTCTACACTTACCGGTGTGGTACAAATAGCCGCAGCAGGATCACGGAGTTGTGCGCTCTTGCAGATTGCTGAGGTATGGTGTTGGGGAGAGAACACAACGGGGCAACTAGGAGTGTCCCCCAATCCCGACCGCCATGCCCCTGCAGTTGTAC
>JBFYTT010000308.1:0-7032 GCA_041300425.1 Roseiflexaceae bacterium | reverse complement strand
CATCCGCATCCTGGTGGCGTTTGGCTTGCTCTTGACGACATTTACGCTGAACGTGTCGGCGATTCGTACCCGTGGAGATGCGCAGACCGATTTGCAACGGCGGATCGCAGGTGCTGTTGCTGACGCAAGCCAGCCGGCTGATTTGGTGTTGGTACCTGATGGCCTACAAGAGTTGTATTTGCCGTACTACCATCAGCGCGAACACTTTCTGTCGGTCAACGCTGCGATAGCAGCGCAAGGGTCGTGGGAGGCAGGGTGCGCCAGTATTCAAGACGCCATTCTGCAGACACACCGGGCAGGAGCAGCGGTACTGCTCGCCAGCGATTTTCTGACGCCGTCAGAAACCATGCAGCAACGCTACGGATTGTCTTCCGCTGCAGTCAGCGAATGCGTTGCCGACATCGTGCCCCTGCTTGAAGTTGTCCCAATGCCTACCGGTGTCCCCGAGCACTCCCGCCTTCCGCGCGCAGGTGCGTTGTTGACGACCAACCACTGGTCGCCCCTGGTCGATGCTCCGTTCGGCTGGACGACCAACAATGCGACGACACAACCGACCGATGGCGGTTGGCTGCTCGCAGTAGCACTCGACCCGAGTATGACATCGCCGCTCCTCGATGTCGCAATGCCGAAACGCATCGTCATGACGTTGGCAGCGACGGGTACAGCCGATCGCAGTGGCCAACTCTTTGTGGCGACTGCGCCGAATCAGTTCGACGAAGCACACGCCGTTGCCTGGACATATGCTGACGGCCGCCAAACAATCGCAATTGAGCTCGGGCAACTGCCGACACTCCCGCCCCGGCTGATACAAATTCGTATCGATCCCGTGGCAAATGGTGCGGGTGGAAGCGTCACGTTGTACGGAATATCGCTAGAATATGACTAGGCACGTTTTTGTTGCTGTAGAAATGGGCCACTGCTATGTATTTTCTCCGCCTCAGTTTGGTCTTGATCGCACTTGCATCTATTGCAATCCAGCCAACATCCGCACAAGCCAAAGCGACGTTCAGCAGTGGGGAATGCCTCGCTACTGCACCGAGTGATCGGACGGTCGACTGTGGGACGGTAACGTTGCCCCTCTCTGCCGATGCGCCGAACGGGTCGCAGATTCAGCTCCCAATCATGATTGTGCGTAGCACAGAATCAAACAATAACAGACCGTTGTTTCTGCTCCAAGGCGGCCCAGGGGGCAACACCATCGAAACATTTGTATCGATTCTCAACAAACCATCGAGCGGACTACCGTCTGACCGCGACCTCGTCTTGGTAGAGCAGCGTGGCACAACCGAAACCACGCCGACACTCAATTGTCCCGAATTAAGTGCCATCACTCCTGAACTCTATGCCAGTCAAATGACCAATGTCCAGCGGACTGATCGCCATATGCGTGCTTGGCAGGCATGTGCGGATCGATTGCGTGCAGCAAACATCGATTTATCGGCATTCAATAGCACGGCAAACGCAGACGATATCGCAGCAGTCGCCTCCATGTTGGGGCATGACAGCATTGACGTATACGGTGTTTCGTATGGATCATTGTTGGCACAGCATGTGGTGGCGCGGCACCCGGAGCTTGTCCACGCGTTGGTGCTCGATGGCGTGGTTCCGATGACCGTCAGCCCACAGACGCAATGGATTGCATCGCGTCAACAGTCCTTTGCGCATCTGTTCGCGGATTGTGCTGCTGACCCAGTCTGCAATGCCCACTACCCCGCGTTGACTACTCGGTTGCCCGAATTGATCGCAAAGCTCAACGCATCGCCGCTCTCGACATCGCTGACCGACATTGCCACAGCAACACCGCATACCATGGTATTGAACGGCGACGATGTCGCCGGGCTGTTTTTTCAGATGATGTATGACGATGAACTCGTGCGCTATGTACCCATGCTCATCGACCAGATTGAACGCGGTGATTTGGCGGCATTTCGTAGCCTCGCAGGGCTCTTTTTGTTCTATGACGGTATGAGCGAAGGGATGCAGGCAACCACGACCTGCGCCGAAGAATCAATTCCTACTGCTGCAGACTATACCGTGCCCGTGAATGGGTTGTTCCCACTCGACGATGCACTCGTTGCTGACGACATCGATTACACCACGCGTTGGTGTGCCATTGCAGACGTCAAACGCCTCGATGGCGCGGTCAATACCATGCTGATCAGCGACGTCCCGACATTAATCAGCTCGGGTCGATACGATCCCATCACGCCCGAGTCGATGGTCCAAGCCGTTGTGCCCGGATTACGCAATGCCACGGTCATCGTGACGCCCAATGGTGCGCACGGGGCGATTTTGGGGAACGTCTGTGCTGCGAGCATATTCCGAGCCTTTTTGGATGCCCCGGAGCAGACTCCTGACACGTCGTGTTTGGCAACACAAACCACAGCATTTGTTACCACGCAAACCGTCACGCCTACCAGCGCAGCGGCACAGCTCCTCAACGGAGTCAATCCCTTGGGTTCGTACGGGTATCCCGCACTGGCAGGCCTCCTGTGGTTGATTTTTTCGCTGCTGATACGTCCATTTGCGTACCTTATTCGGCGTGTGCGCGGGATTGCAGCACCGAAGCTGAACATTCGCTTCTTTCATGTGGTGCAATTGTTCGTGGCAATTGCGGCACTCGCATACCTCAGTGGGGTTGCCTACATCCTCTATGACAGTGCACTTGTCCAAAACAGTGTTGCGTTCCTCTTTGGTATACCCCATACGCTCCCCGGGTACCGTCTGTTGTTGTGGGCGTTCCCTGCGACGGCGCTCTTGTATCTGCTCTTGTGGGTACGTATCTTGGCAGCGCGAGACCAAACAATCCTGGGATTTGTCTACGCACTCAGCATTGCGCTTGCAGCTGGGAGTTTGCTGGCGGGATTACTCAGCATTGGTCTGTACGCGGTGCAGCGCTGATGCGCACGCGCTGTTTACCCACACGTTGGATTGCATTGTGTAGTGCGTTCGTGGTACTGCTTTCATCGGTACTCCAGCCAGCACCCGCGCGTGCTTGGTCGCACCAGCACGAAGCAATGCACCCATCGGCCTATCGCGACATGGCGACAAGCGCCAACCTGCCGATCTACACGAGTCACGGAACGGTCGATGTGCCGACGCGTACTGTCCAGATGGAACAACACATGGACTGGGTGAATTCGACTGGAGTTGCTGTCACCAGGCTGCCTTTTCGACTCTTTGCCAATCTGCCCGACTTCGCCGGACAAACCACCATCCTGCGTGCGCGTGTCAATGGGGTGCCCGCTGTCTACCGCTACAATCCGACCCGGACGATCGTCGACGTGATCCTAGACCAGCCTCTGGCGGTGGCAGCGCGGATCGTTGTGTCGCTCGAATACCGCACGACAATCCCTGTTGGCCTCGGTCGGACCAAATACGGTGCCTTCAACGACGACGGACAGTCCTTGTCGTTTGCATCGGCCTACCCACTGCTTGTGATGTCGAGCGATGGTATCTGGCAAACGGCCGATCCCGACACCAAAGGCGACCTCGTCAACAGCCCCATTGGGCTCTACGACATGACGTTGCGCATCCCAGCAACCCACCAGTTGGTCAGCACCGGTAGCACCATTGCCATGCAGCAGACCCCTACCACCCACACCGTGCGCGTTGTCAGCGGGCTCCAGCGAGATTTTGCGTTTGTCCTTACCACACTGCCAGCCACCAGTGCAACCGTCGATGGCACACGGGTGAATGTCTATGCAGAACCGGGCGCAGACAATAGTGCGGCCATCCAAACACTCACCGCTGCGACGCAAGCACTGAGGCTATTCAACGCGCGGTTTGGGCAATACCCCTATCGCGAACTCGATGTGGTGGCGGTCGATTCGGGGTCGTTCTACGGTGTAGAATATCCGGGGCTCATCCTCATGCAGGATCGGACCGTTGCCAGTGGCAAGCGCCTCGAAAGCACCGTGGTGCACGAAGTCGCCCACCAGTGGTTCTATAATTTGGTCGGTAATGATGTCCAGGCAGAACCATGGGTCGACGAGTCACTCGCAACCTACGCCCAGGTGATCTATCGCCGTGCATATGGAGGAGAAGACGCAGCCCAACGCGAACTCGCCGAGTTGCAACGACAATACGATCGCCTTATCGAGCGAGAACTCGACGGACCAGTCCATCAACATATGCGTGCGTACACGCTCTATACATTCAATGTGCTCGCCTATGCCAAAGGTGCACTCTTTTATGAGGCACTGCGTGCCGAGATTGGCTCTGACGCCTTTGACCGTATGCTTACGAACTATGTCACCCGCTATCGGTATACGATGGCCGACAGTACTTCGATGCGGGATGTCGCCACGACAATCTGTGCATGCTCAGTCGATGCACTCTTTGCGACTTGGATTCACCCATCGTTACAGCGGAGGCTCCCATGACGACCCCACGACCCATCTTGTTGGCAGGCGTCTTGACTGACCGACCCGGTCCGATGATTCATTGCCCCTACGACAACGCGCCCATCGGTGCAGTGGGCCGGGCCACCCGCGCCGATGTTGAGGTTGCGATTGCCGCAGCGCATGCGTCGTTTGCCCAAACTCGTGCGCTCCCCGCACATGCCCGGGCACGCATCCTGCGCACGGTTGCGGCCACCTTGACCGCCCAGCGCGAAGCGTTTGCTCAGGCTATTGCGCTCGAAGCCGGGAAGCCAATCGGTCAAGCCCGCGGCGAAGTGAGCCGCGCAGTGATCACCTTCGAGACGGCTGCAGACGAGTGTAGCCAGAGCCACGACGAAGTACTCCGCCTCGACCGCGCGCCAGGGGGCGAACATCGTCACGCGACGGTCAAACGTGTGCCAATTGGTCCGATTGCGGCAATCGCACCGTTTAACTTCCCGTTGAACCTCGTCGCCCACAAGGTTGCCCCCGCAATCGCCGCAGGATGCCCCGTTGTGCTCAAACCTGCCTCGCAGACCCCCACTGCAGCCCTCATGCTGGGCGATGCAATCATCGCAGCAGGGTGGCCGGCCAGCGCCCTCAGCGTCCTCCCTGTCGCCAGCAATGATGCCCAAGCGCTGGTGCGCGACGACCGTATTGCACTGCTCTCGTTCACGGGGTCGCCCGCGGTGGGCTGGCAACTCAAAGCTGACTGTGGCCGCAAACGCATCACTCTCGAGTTGGGCGGTAATGCAGGGGTCATTGTCCACGACGACGCAGATATCGTCACCGCTGCTGCCAAATGTGTCGCCGGTGGGTTCAACTATGCCGGTCAGAGTTGCATCAGCGTCCAGCGTGTATTTGTGCAGCGGACGGTCTATGCTGCGTTCGTTGCAGAAATGGCTGCTGGTGTCGCGCGGCTGGTGGTCGGCCATCCCCTCGATGAACAGGCAGATCTGTGCTCGGTCATCGCACCCGCCGAAGCACAACGCATCGCTGAATGGTTCGCCGAAGCCCGGGCTGCTGGCGCGACCTTTGTGAGTGGAGGTACCGTCGATGGCGGCATCGTCAGACCTACCATCATCACCGACGCAGGCCCACGCTTACAGGTCAATTGCCGTGAGGTGTTTGCGCCGGTGGTTACCATCACCCCGTACGACGACTACGCCGACGCCATCGCGATGGTCAATGACAGCGATTATGGTCTACAAGCGGCAGTGTTCACCCGCGACGTAGGCCGCATCTATCAGGCCTATGACGCACTCGAGGTGGGTGGTCTGATCGTCAATGACATGCCGACGTGGCGGCTCGACCCGATGCCCTATGGCGGGGTCAAACACTCAGGCTTTGGTCGTGAGGGGGTGCGCTATGCGATCGAAGAAATGACTGAGCCCAAACTCATGGTGATTAACCTGGCATAAGTGCAACTAAGGTGCGGTTTGCCGCGTCCAAACAGCGATTGCTACAGGAGGTCTACATGAGTACTCGCACCCGCTTTTATCGGAGCCGCACTGAGGCAATGGTTGCCGGCGTCTGTAGTGGAATCGCCCGGGCATTGGCTCTCGAAGTCTGGGTCGTCCGCCTGATTTTTTTGCTTCTTGTCATCGGTTTTGGGACCGGTGTACTCGCCTACTTCGTGCTCTGGTTTATCATGCCTGAGGAACGCCCCGGGTCGGTTATTCAACCCTATGTCTTCGAACAAACCGCAGTGAACCAACGCCGCGTCACGATTGCAAGTATCCTGATGCTGATTGGTGCCTATCTGCTTATCAATGTGCTGTTTGGACCACAGGTCTGGCGCTATGCCCTACCTGCAATGCTCATCATCGGTGGGATTGTCCTGTTTGGGTTGAAGAAATAACAGACGCACCAAACGAGTCTTGTTGTTGGTGATTGACGACGATTGCTTCTCATCCCGGATGTAGCGTTCCCACCCGAGCGTCCCGTAGCGACACCCAATCCGTTTCCCAGACACAGCGCAGATTCGATTGCACTGCGCTCGCACGCACAAAAACCCCCTGCAGTACGGATGCTGCAGGGGGTTTTGATGCAATTACGTGGGTTTCACCAGCGCTACTGCAAGTACCTCGTCCATCGTCGAGACTGGGATCAACTCCAGGTCGGCGCGGATTTTGTCGGGCAGTTCGGGGATGTCTTTGGCATTTGCGATGGGCAACAAAAAGGTCTTGATACCGGCACGATGCGCCGCCAACGTCTTTTCTTTGAGCCCACCAATCGGCAACACCTTGCCCCGCAGCGTTACTTCACCGGTCATTGCAACGTCACGTCGGACTTTTTTGCCGGTCATTGCCGAGATAAGTGCCGTCGTCATCGTTATCCCCGCTGACGGGCCGTCTTTGGGACTGCCCCCTCTGGGACGTGTATGTGGATGACATGCTCATCGAAGAAATTGGCCGGTACTCCCCAAACGTCGAGTTGCGAACGTGCATAACTCAGTGCAGTTTGTGCAGACTCCTTCATCACATCGCCGAGTTGACCGGTCAGTTGAAGCGGGCCTTTGCCGACAATCGGGAGCACTTCGATCGACAGCGTCTCGCCACCGACAGATGTCCACGCGACACCCATGGCGACACCGACCTCGTCGTGTGCTTCGGCGAGGCCATACGAAAACCGCTCAATCCCCAAATAC
>JBFYTT010000293.1:0-7257 GCA_041300425.1 Roseiflexaceae bacterium | reverse complement strand
CGCCCAAGGTGACCGGCTGAATACCGCCCACAAGGTCCGAGAGGGTCGGATTGACCATCAAGTTTTCGAGCAGCTGGCCATGGGCGGTGCCGATGAGTTGGACACCACGTTCAGCGATGGTGCGCGATGCTTGGGCTTCGAGTTCGGTGCCGATTTCGTCGATGACGATGACTTCTGGCATGTGGTTTTCGACGGCTTCGATCATGACTGCGTGCTGTTCACTCGGGCGTTGGACCTGCATGCGGCGGGCGCGGCCGATCCCGGGATGGGGGATGTCGCCGTCTCCTGCGATTTCGTTTGACGTATCGACAATAATCACCCGTTTGCGGGCGTCATCAGCGAGCACACGGGCAGTCTCACGCAGCATGGTCGTTTTGCCGACACCTGGGCGCCCCAGCAACAAGACACTTTTGCCGGACTCGACGAGGTCACGAACGACACTAATCGTGCCGATGACGGCGCGACCGACGCGACAGGTCAATCCGACGATGCGCCCGGACCGGTTGCGCATTGCCGAGATGCGGTGCAACGTGCGTGGGATGCCGGCCCGATTGTCTTCGCCAAACGCACTGATGCGCGTCGTGACGGACTCGATGTCGTCAAAGGTAATCTCGAGTGTCCCCAACAGATTGGCCGTTGTGCGATAGCGCGCTTCGGGGAGGCGACCGAGGTCGAGGACGATTTCGAGCAGGTCATCGGTGGGTTCGCTGGCCTCGGTCAGCAGTGTACGCACCCGGGCCGGGATGATGTCGAGCAGGTCGTCGATGTTACTCGTGATGACGTTCGGGTTTGACATGATGCCTCGCTTGTTCGCTGGCTGGGATGATAGATGGGATGGGGGTGCCTTGATCACGGGCGGGATCGAGTACACGGGCGAGGACCGGTCGGCGTGTAAACGCAACAGTATGTCGGACCAGTAGATGGTGTTCGCGGAACGGTTGAAAGCCGAGGTCTTGGGCCGGCCACTGCAGTTCTTCTTGGTACTCACGCAAAATCAGCCAGATGGGCAGACTGTCAGCAATTTGACTCATGCCGTAGCGGAGCATATCAGCCACATCAGCGCGTACTTCGGGATGGACGAGCTGGGTGACGACATGTGCGCTAGGGCTGCTTTTGATGGGGATCGAAGCAACGACTCGGTCTTCGTGGCGCAACACCCAGGCGCGCAGTTTGTACTCGTCCCACGGTGTTGCAATCGGCAACGCCCAATCGCGTGCAGTGCGTGCTTCGGCATGTTGGACTGGTTTCGGGGTGACCGCGCCGTAGAGCTGGTGGACGCCCCAGACGTCGTGCCGTGTCTGCGGTTGGAGCGCCGCAAAGCGCGTGCCTTGATTCCAATCTGGGCCTTCGAGGCGAAACACCGCTTGGCGTGCATAGCAGCTATACCCACTTTGGCGAAAAATCTCGCTCAGGTCGTTGCTTTCGAACGACAGCGTGGCATACAAGCGTTGCACCTGATGGTTGCCGCTGTCGATGACATGCGCCTCGAGGAGTCTGTACCAGAGATCGTGATCGCTCGGATACCGCATCAACGGACCATAGCTCCCCAACGCGACGAGTTCGCGCTCGGGTCGACTGACCGGTGCGTGCGCATGCAACACGGCACTCACCGCGCCATCACGGATGAACGAACTACTATGTCGACCATGGTTGCTGAGGAGCGCGCGCAGTCCGTACAAGAGTGGCCGATGTGCACTGAGCAACATCGCATCGGGATTGAGCAATGCCAAGGCACGCGGCTTGTGACGCAATGTCAAGAGGTCAGGCGGTGTCAAGACGCGGTACATAGGCCCTCACCTGCTAGAGTGTGAGAAAGTAGCGGTGGATACGATCGTCGCTGGTGAGCTCGGGGTGGAACGATGTCGCCAGCATGTGCTCTTGACGCGCGGCGACGATACGACCATCTGCGAGGCTCGCAAGGACCTCACACGCAGGACCAGGATTTTGGAGGATGGGCGCCCGGATAAATACCGTATGAAATGGTGCGTCGAGGCCAATCATATCGATATCGGCTTCGAAGCTATCGAGTTGACTGCCGAAGGCATTGCGCCGTGACTCGATGTCCATGACCTGCAGTGCTGGCTGGTCGGGTCGACCATCGAGGATGCGACGCGACATCAAAATAGCGCCCGCACACGTCCCCCACGTCGGCATACCGGCTGCAATGCGTTCACGCAAGGGTACAAGGAGATCATACATGACCATCAATTTGCCGATGGTGGTACTCTCGCCGCCGGGGATGATGAGGCGGTCGACCCCGGTCAAATCACGGGGGAGGCGTATTTGACGCACGTCGACGCCGATGCTGCGGAGCATTGCCTCATGCTCGACAAATGCGCCTTGGAGCGCGAGAACTCCGACTGTCATGGCGACTCCGATGATGCTAAAAACGACCACGTGCACCGCACGTGGTCGTCCTGTGAGAGGATTTACCAGCCGCGGTTTGCCAACAGTTGATCCTGTGGCAATTTGCTTATTTCGATGCCGACCATGGCCTCGCCGAGGTGCTTGCTGACTTCGGCGATGATTGCTGCATCGCGATAATGCGTAGTGGCCTGCACAATTGCCTTGGCGCGTTTGGCTGGGTCACCGGATTTGAAGATGCCCGATCCGACGAACACGCCGTCGACGCCCAATTGCATCATCAATGCAGCGTCGGCTGGGGTTGCGATTCCACCCGCAGCGAAGTTGACCACGGGCAAGCGACCGGCCTGGGCGACGGACTTGACCAGGTCATATGGTGCCTGCAAATTCTTGGCAGCCGTGAAGAGTTCGTCTTCGGACATACCATGGAGCTTGCGGATTTCGCCGAACACCGTGCGTGCATGGCGGACGGCTTCGACGACGTTGCCGGTTCCTGCTTCACCCTTGGTGCGCAACATAGCGGCACCTTCGGTGATGCGACGCAGTGCTTCGCCCAGGTTTTTGCAGCCGTTGACGAACGGAATTTTGAACTTGTGCTTATCGGTGTGGAACTCGTCATCGGCAGGGGTCAACACTTCGGATTCGTCGATGTAGTCAATACCCAATGCCTCGAGGACCTGGGCTTCGACGAAGTGACCGATGCGGGCCTTGGCCATGACGGGGATTGTCACGGATTCTTTGATGCGGATAATCAGTTCGGGGTCGCTCATACGAGCAACGCCGCCTTGACGACGTATATCTGCTGGGACGCGTTCGAGTGCCATCACCGCAACAGCGCCTGCTTCTTCTGCGATTTTGGCCTGTTCTTCGTCGATGACATCCATAATGACGCCACCCTTGAGCATCTGAGCGAGACCAGCTTTTGTGGTCCAGGTTGACTTTTCGATAGCCATGCGGTGAGACTCCTTGCAATCAACGGAAAACAAACAACAGACGCGACTGTGGGAAATTGTACCACAGTTGCTTCGCAATAAGCGGGTGAAAAGGGGAGTCCGGCAGACGCCGAACTCCGCACACCAAACCACATTAAAAAGAGATTCGCGACCGTACTTCTTGGCCACGACGTCCCAGTTCACCACGTTCCACCAGGCTGCCAAATAATCGGCGCGGCGGTTTTGATAGTTGAGGTAGTACGCATGCTCCCAGACGTCAACGCCCAATACGGGTGTCAAACCTTGCATGATGGGGCTGTCTTGGTTGGGGGTGCTGATGACTTTGAGTGCACCGGCGGCATCGCTGACCAACCAGCTCCAACCGCTGCCGAAGCGCTTCATGCCGGCGTCGTTGATGGCAGCTTTGAGCTGGTCCAACCCGCCAAAGGTGTTGGTGATGGCAACGGACAAGGTGCCGGTGGGGACCTTTGCGCCGCCGGGGGTCATCAACTCCCAAAACATGGTGTGATTCACATGCCCACCAACGTTGTTGATCAGGGCCTGGCGAATGCTGTCGGGGGTATCGCTGATTTTGGCGAGCAAATCTTCGGCACTCAAGGCCTGCAACGCGCTGTGGTCGTTCAATGCGTTGTTTGCATTGGTGACGTATGCGGCGTGATGCTTGCCGTGGTGAATCGTCATGGTGGCGGCATCGATATGCGGCTCGAGCGCTGCAACATCATATGCCAATGTGGGCAATGTAAACGGCATGGAAGCCTCCTCAAAGAACAAAAAAACCCTACTACGAGTATAGCATTCACCGCCAAACACTGTCAAAACCATTGACACTGCCAAAACACTCCTGTATGCTAGCAGTAGTGATGCCGACCAAATACACCCACTAGATGTTGTGTGGTTCGTCGCTCTGCTTCCGATCACACGATGTCCCTGCGGGTGGCGCGGCTCAAATGCCCCGTCCTCTCTCGCCGCAACGGACTGTGCCAGGAGGCCTGCATGCAACGGGTATTGGTGCTGAATGCAAGTTACGAACCGCTGCAGTTGGTCCCCGCACGGCGTGCTTTGGTATTGTTGCTCCAAGAAAAAGCCGAAGTCGTCGAAGCCGCCCAACGGTTCATGTGTGGCATAACACGGCGCTACGCAATCCCGCTTGTCATCCGGCTCACCCGCTACATCCGTATCCCGCGCAATCTCAAGTTGCCGTGTACACGCCACGGTGTCATCATGCGTGATAAAGAGACCTGTCAGTACTGCGGTGTGATGACGTCACGCGGGCAACTGACCATCGATCCTGTCGTTCCACGTGCTCATGGTGGTACCACCGAATGGCACAACGTGGTCGCAGCGTGTCGAGCGTGTAACCATCGCAAGGGTGGTCGCACCCCTACCGAAGCCAGCATGCCGTTGTTGACGGTCCCGCGCCAACCAACCTACATCGCGTTTGCGCTGTTGAATGAGCTCGAACGCGATGCAGTCTGGCGCAAATATAGTTTTGTCTGAGCTACAAAATAGCCTGGAGCAGGCGTTCACGTGCCGCGCCCGACGCAATCGATGCGCGGGCGCGTTCGATTGCGTCGTGCCATGACTGCGTCATGTCGGCAGTACGGATGGCGGCGGCGGCGTTGAAGACTACTACGTCGTGTTGGGCTCGCGTGCCCGTGCCGGCGAGGATTGCGCGGGCAATAGCGACGTTTTCGGTGGTGTCGCCGCCTGCAAGCGCGCTATTGGGTGCGCGTATCAAATCAAAATCGCAGCCATCGAGGAGTGTGCGCCCGATTGGTTGATTGGCATGAACCTCGTAGACGATGTTTTGGCCGGCGAGTGACAGTTCGTCGACGTTGCCATACCCCGCAAAGACCATCACCGCATCCATATTGAGCAGCGACAACGCCTCGGCGAGCTTCAGTGCCAGGGTGTCATTGGCGGTGCCGATGACTTGGCGACCGACGCGGGCGGGGTTGGTCAGCGGGCCGAGCAGATTAAAGGCAGTGCGGATGCCGATTTCACGTCGGACAGGGCCGGCGAAGCGCATCGCCGGGTGGAACCGTGGGGCAAACATGAAGCCGAAGTTGTGTTCGTCGATGCGCTTGGCGACGTCCTTGGGTTCGAGCTCGAGATTGACTCCCAGTGCCTCGAGGACATCTGCCGAGCCACACCGGCTCGACATGGCGCGGTTCCCATGTTTGGCGATGCGCACCCCAGCACCGGCTGCGACAAACGCAGCAATCGTCGAAATGTTGAAGGTACCGCCACCGTCACCGCCGGTGCCACAGGTGTCGACGGCGCCGGGTTGGATGGCGACCTCGAGCGCGTGGTCGCGCATGATGCGAGCCATACCGGCGATTTCGGCGGCGGTTTCGCCTTTGAGATGCAGTGCCGTGAGAAATGCAGCAATCTGGGCCGGGGTGGCTACACCGGTCATAATCTCGGTCATTGCCAGGGCTGCGTCGGCCTCGGTCAAATCGTGGCGCCCGGAGAGGCGAATGATACTGTCGCGTATGGTCATGTCGTCAACCCCCAGCTACACCTGTTACCCAAATAATACCAACAAAATCACGCCTGTTGCGACAGTGGCAGCACCGATGAGCCGCGTCGCACCAAACGACTCTTTCAGCCACGCCCAACCGACGACACCGGCGATGATGATGCTCATTTCGCGCGCGGCAGCCACGTAGCTCACTGGTGCGATTGCATAACAGCTCAACACCATGAGATACGATGCAAACGATCCGACACCAATGAGCAGTGCCCGGGGGGCTTCGCGCAGGACAGCAGTCTGCAGATTGGGCGTCTGCCACCAGACATACGGGAACATCGCGATGGCAGTGCAGGTCATGCAGACCGAATAATAGACAAAGGGGCTACTCACCCGCGTACCGTATGCGTCGACAATGGTGTAGCCCGAAATAATCAGCGCGACCAGGAGCGGTAGCCATGGCACGGCGTGACGTTCACCCGGCTGCCGATTACGCAGCCCAATCCAGATTGTCCCGCCGGTAATGAGCAACACCGCCCCGATGCCGTAGATGTTTGGGCGATCACCCAGCAAGAGCATTGACCAGACGGTCGACAACAACGGTGCCACGCCACGTGCGATGGGGTAGAGCACCCCCAAATCATACCGCTCGTATCCATGGGCGAGCAACAGATAATAGCATGCCTGAAAAACAGCACTGCCCGCCGCGATAAACCATAACGCTGGGGTGGTATCTGCCCAGACAAACGGCAAGGTAATGATGCCGGGTACGCACACCGCTAACCACGAGCTCACATGCCGCGTCGTCGCTCCTTTGAGCAACAGATTCCAGCCGACATGGATGCAGGCCGATAGGGCTATCAACGCAACAACACTGAGTGACATGTGGTCCTTTCGCCCGGTCTCGTGTTACGGCAGTCGGTCCGGCGGACTGAGGGGCTGCACGTCTGCAGGTGATTGCAGCGAGCCGCTCGCGCGCACGATGCGAATGAGTTCGTCGTGGGGGAGCGCATACGCGGTGCGGCCATTGACGCCCACCGTGGTTGTCGCAGTACAGAGGGCGTTGAGGATGGATTCTTCGACCGCATCGGCGACGGCATGGAACAACGCATTCATTGCGCCAGGTGGCACCAAGGTGACCTGTTCGAGCTGGTTGACAGAATCCACTACACGATTGCCGGTGCTGAACGCCAAAAACAAATCACCGCTGCCGTTATGCCCGTATCCGCCGGTTCGTGCCAGCCCGACGGTTGCACGTTGTGCCAACCGGTCGCAGGCACTCGACGACAACGGCGCGTCGGTGGCGATGATGACGATAATCGAGCCGTCGCCAGGGCTGTGACCGGGCTCGGCCCAACCGCTGGGGATGCGATCGGTGCCGATGTGCCGGCCGACGGGTACACCATCCGCGCGGAAGTCTTCGCGCGCGCCATAATTCGCCTGTACCAACACACCGACCGTGTATGT
>JBFYTT010000250.1:0-3299 GCA_041300425.1 Roseiflexaceae bacterium | reverse complement strand
CATTAGTCTGCGTGCTGGTGGGGTTGGTCTCAATCTGACTGCTGCAGACTATGTCATTCATATCGACCCTTGGTGGAACCCTGCCGTCGAAATGCAGGCGACCGATCGGACCCATCGCATTGGTCAAACCCGCCCCGTGATGGTCTACAAGATGGTGGTGCGAGATTCGGTCGAAGAGAAGATTTTGCAGCTCCAAGAGCGCAAACGCGAATTGGTAAGTCAGCTCATCACACCAGAACGCGGGGGTATCAAGACGCTGACCCGTGCCGATGTTGAGCTTTTATTTACATAAAGGAGTAGGGCAATGGAACGTCCGAAAGTCAAGAAGGTTATGCTGGCGTATTCAGGCGGACTCGATACCAGCATCATCGTGCCGTGGCTCAAGCAGAACTATGGCAATCCCGAAGTCATCTGTTATTGCAGTCATCTCGGTCAAGACGACGAAATCGAAGGGCTGGAGGCCAAAGCAATTGCCTCGGGCGCATCGAAGTGCTATGTCGAAGACCTGCGCGAGGTGTTTGTCAAAGATTATTTGTTCCCCCTGATCCAATCGGGTGCGAGCTACGAGCGCCTCTATCTGTTGGGCACCTCGGTCGCTCGTCCACTCATCGCCAAGCGCCAGGCCGAATTGGCCCTGCTCGAAGGCTGTGATGCATTGGCACACGGCTGCACCGGCAAAGGCAACGACCAGGTGCGCTTCGAGCTGACCTACATGGTCTTTGCACCGCAGCTCACGGTGATTGCCCCGTGGCGCGAGTGGAACATCCGCTCCCGCGAAGACGCCCTCGACTACGCCGCCGAACACAATGTGCCGGTCAGTGCCACGTTGAAGTCGATCTACAGCCGTGACCGCAACATCTGGCACATGTCGCATGAGGGCGGCGTGCTCGAGGATCCGTGGAACGAGCCCGAAGAAGTCATGCACACCCTGTCGGTATCACCCGAGAACGCTCCAGACAAGTCAGAGTATGTCGAAATCGCCTTCGAAAAAGGCGTTCCTGTCTCGATTGATGGCAAGCGCCTCGGCCCGGTTGAACTGCTGACTGCACTCAACAATCTGGGTGCCAAGCACGGCATCGGTCGCATCGACTTGGTCGAAAACCGCCTCGTCGGCATGAAGTCGCACGGCGTCTACGAGACCCCCGGCGGCACGTTGATTCGGGTCGCCCATCAGGCACTCGAACAGTTGACCCTCGACCGCGACACCCTGCACTACAAAGACGTCGTGGCGCAGCGCTACGCCGAGGTGGTGTATTACGGGCAGTGGTTTACGCCGTTGCGCCGCGCCATGCAGGCATTCTTTGATATCACGCAAGAGAACAACACCGGTGTGGTGCGCCTCAAGCTGTACAAGGGGAATGCCATCTTGGTCGGTCGCAAAGCGGACCGCACGTTGTACAACCCCGACATCGCGAGCTTCACGATGAGCGACACGTACAATCAACAGGACGCTGCGGGCTTCATCAAGATTTTTGGTCTGCCCATGAAGGTGCAGGCATTGGTGGACGGGAAATAAACCATGACTGATGCATTTCTGCTCGCCCCCGGATTTCGGACTGCAGCGACGGCCTGCGGACTCAAAAAAGACGGTGCACTCGACCTGACACTCATCGTCAGCGACGCACCGTGTACTGCCGCTGGTGTGTTCACCACCAACCGTGTCAAAGCGGCGCCGGTGTTGTACGACCAGGCGGTATTGGCGACGTCGGCCGGCCGCATGCGGGCGATTGTGGCCAATTCGGGTTGTGCCAACGCCTGCACCGGAACCGAGGGCGCGCAGAATGCACAGCGGATGGCCGAACTCGTGGCCGATGGTATCGGTGCGCGCGCCGACGAGGTGCTCGTGCTCTCGACCGGCGTTATCGGCCGTCAACTCGATATGACCAAGGTCAGCACTGGCATACGTGCCTTGACGGCGTCATCTATGGATCGTGATGCAGTACGCTCGTCGCAGGCCATCATGACGACCGATACGCGCCCCAAGCGGGCAACCGCCAGCGGCACGATTGCCGGCAAAACGGTCACCGTGGCCGGTATGGCCAAAGGCGCAGGTATGATTCATCCCGGCATGGCAACCATGTTGTCAGTGATTACTACCGACGCGGCTTGTGCCCCTGCGCTCTTGCAACAGGCCGTCAAGGCAGTCGCAGACCAGAGTTTTAATCGTATCAGCGTCGACGGCGACATGAGCACCAACGACACCGTGCTCCTGCTGGCATCGGGCGTGTCGGGCGCGACCATCGACACGACGTCGTTCGACACATTTGTGGCGCTGTTGGCTGAAGTCTGTATGGACCTTGCCAAAAAAATCGCCCGTGACGGCGAAGGCGCGACAAAGCTGGTCGAAATCCGCATCACCGGCGCCGTCGACGGCGCTATGGCGCATCGGGTGGCCGACAGCATTGCCTGTTCGCCGCTGGTCAAAACCGCCATCCACGGCAATGATCCAAACTGGGGGCGCGTGGTTTGTGCGGCGGGGTACAGTGGTGCTGCCATCGATCCCGATCGACTGACCCTCGATTTTGGACTCGGCGCCGAACAGATTCGCCTGGTTGCTGCAGGGATGCCGTTGGTTGCCGATTTGAATGCCGCATCGCAGCTGCTCAATCGCGAACTCGTCTATATCACGCTCGATCTTGGCTTGGGCAGTGCAGCGACCACGATGTGGACCTGTGATTTCTCGAAAGAATACGTCGAAGTCAACGCCCACTACACCACCTAAGATGGGACCCGCTGCCATGTCGCTACCGTCACCTGCTCCTACGTTGTCACGATCCTTGCGCACGCGTGTGCGCGAGGCATGGCTCGAGGTGCTGGTGACGGTTTTGGTTGCCGTGGTGCAACTTCGCGATGTGATTTGGGCAGGTACTGAACGGGTAGTTGCCAATCCCGACACCCAGCTCCACTATTGGACGTTGTGGTGGTGGAGCGAAGCGCTGTGGAACCATCCGCTGGCAGTCTGGCACGCCCCGCAGTTTGTTCCGTATGACTACACCTTGGCATATAGCGACCATCTTGCCCCGCTGGGGCTGGGAGCTGCGCCGTTGATTTGGCTGGGTGTACCGATTGCGCTCATCCTCAATGCCGCCTTCGTCGGGTCTGCGGTGGCGACGGTGTGGGCGATGCGTGCAATTGCACGTGATATCGGCGCAGCGCGCTGGCCGGCGTTGCTGGTGGGTCTTGCGGTTGGATTTGGGACATTCCGCACGACCCAGGTTACCCATTTGCAGATGCTGGCGACGTGGATGCTTCCGCTGGCGGTCCTGTTGCTCCGGCACGCGCTACGGTCGCCACGATGG
>JBFYTT010000237.1:0-4760 GCA_041300425.1 Roseiflexaceae bacterium | reverse complement strand
CCCATGGAATGACCAATAACCGTTGGCTTGACCAGGCCGAGTGCGCTGATAAGGGCAGCTGCATCTGCGGCAATGGTGCTGGTCGCATAATCGCGCGCGCGATCCGATGTCCCGTGGCCACGGCCATCTGGTGCAGTGACGCGGTAACCGGCTGCCACCAATTGGGCAATTTGCACGCTCCAGTACAACCCACACCCAGTAATGCCGTGTAACAACAGCACATCAGGGCCACTGCCCGCTTGATGCACCGTCAACGTCACCCCTGTCGACAAAGGAACTCGGCGTTGTTCGGTCTGTATCATGTCAACCTCCCATTTATCTGCTGTGAGGAGTATATAACAATCACCCCCGAGTTGTTACCAACTCGGGGGCTAGAATGGGGTGCCCGACGGGTTTCGAACCCGCAACCTCTGGAGCCACAGACCAGCGCTCTGCCGTTGAGCTACGGGCACCACAACGCTAGCTAGTATAGCATACCAAGCCAGCGTCTGCAAATCGAGTTACGCGCCGATACGCACCCAGCCGCCGTTCTTTTCGCTCGCTACCAGCGCATCAATGACCCGCATATTGGCAACAGCGTCTTCGATGGGGGTCGGGACTGCAGTGTTATTGATGATCGCCAGACTGAACAATTCACCTTGGATCGTGTACTGATCAACCGTCGGGAACTGAATCTCTTGCGTTTTGCCGTTGACCGTGTGCCACATGATACAAGGTTTGTCCGGCGGTGCATTGAAGGGAATTTCGATTTCGATACGGCCCTCGGTCCCCAAAATCTGCACCCGCTGATAGTTGGTCAACTGCGTCGAGCAGGTAAACGTCGCCGTCCCGCCAGCGAACTGCATCATCCCCGATGCCAATCGGTCGGTTTTGAGCTGCGGATCGTACTCGATCAGGCCGACCACTTTGCTCGGCTCACTCCCAAAGATAAAGCGCGACAACGAAATGTTGTAACACCCAATATCCATCAATCCACCACCGCCGATATCTGCTTGATTGCGCACATTGGTGGGGTCAGTCAAGTAATAACTAAAGATGCTCTGGACGGTGCGCAACTGGCCAATACCACCCGCATCGACGATCGCCTTGGCGCGCTGCCACTGCGGATGATGGCGGTACATGAACGCTTCCATCAGTTTCAGGTGCGGGTATCGCTTGCCAGCTGCAACGAGTTCTTCGGCTTCTTGTGCCGACAGCGCAATGGGTTTTTCACAGAGCACATGCTTGCCGGCAGCCAACGCTTGGATGGTGACGGGTACGTGCAGATGATTGGGCAACGGGTTATAAATTGCCTGAATCGTCGGGTCTGCCAACAGTGCTTCGTAGCTACCATATGCCGTGGGGATACCCAATTGTTGTGCTGCGTGCTGTGCCTTTGCCAAATCGCGAGAGGCAATCGCAGCAATTTCGATGTGCTCACCCTTCAACATGGCCGGTATGACTTTGGCGACACCAATGTTGGCCGTACTCACAATACCCCAGCGTATTTTAGTCATGGTCGTTCCCTTCGTATCATCGATGTTCTGCATTATATACCCATGGCATAAATGGTAGGATAGAGTGACATATTTGAAAGGGATGCGCGATGAAGTGGATCGGCTTAATCGGTGGGATGAGTTGGGAATCCTCGGCTGAATACTACCGCGTCATCAACCAGCTCGTCCGTGACGCTCGTGGTGGATTGCACTCGGCACCGATTATCTTGGCCAGTGTCGACTTCGCCCAAATCGAAGCCTACCAGCACAACGGCGAATGGGACCGTGCCGGCAGTATGCTCGCAGATGTTGCCCAGCGCCTCGTGGCAGCCGGTGCCGAATGCGTGGTCCTGTGTACCAACACGATGCACAAAGTAGCGGCGGCCATCACCGCAGATCTCCCCGTACCATTCATCCATATCGCTGATGCAACCGCCGAACGCATCGTAGCGGCCGACATTTCGACGGTCGCCCTGCTCGGCACACGGTATACCATGGAACAAGACTTCTACAAAGGCCGGCTCGAATCACACTACGGACTGACAGTGCTTGTGCCGGATGCAACCGAACGAGCCGAAGTCAATCGCATCATTTATGACGAACTCTGCATGGGGGTCATCGATCCCAGCTCGCGGGCAACCTACCAGGCAATCATGGCCAATCTCGTTGCGCGCGGTGCGCAGGGTGTCATCTTGGGGTGCACCGAGATTACCCTGTTGGTCACGCAGGCGGATGTAGCAGTCCCGGTTTTTGATACTACCCGTATTCATGCCGAAGCAGCCGTCGCCTACGCGCTCGCAGCGCCCACGGCCCCACATACCAACTGATTTTTCCACATGAACGGAGATCCATCGATGAAGCGACGTACATTCTTGAGTAGTACTGCCGCCCTTGTCTTCTTGGCGGCATGTGGGCTACCAGTGGGTGAGCACCCGACCGATACGCTGCTGTACCCCGGTGCGACCCCGGTCGACATCAACGTTGCAGCGCTCGCTGCAGAACTCCAAGGCGGGATAGACCAGTATCTGACCGGACTCCCCAAACCATCCCGCATGCAACTCTATCGCATCCCCGACGACAGCACATATGTAGCAGTCAAAGCGTTTTATGGTGAGGGCCTGACACCCCTCGGTTGGGCACCGTTCTCGAACGTCTCGGTCGAGGGCGATACCTTGAGCTACACCGCATGGATCAAAGGGGTAAACATCATCGTCATTGGTGTGGTCGAAAATGTCGCCAACGATGGCGCATACCTCCTCGTTGTCGGCCTACCCTAATCACCCCAGAAGCGCCGTCGCTGGGTACGCACCTGCTTGAGTGTCTGCCACTGCGTGGCTCCGTCGAGTTCGCTCTGGAGCGAACTCACTTGCTGCGACTGATAGACGCCCCGTGAGCCCACACACGTCGTTGCCACAAAGACCGCGATCGCGAGCGGCACCACCAACCCAGCCCCAAACAATTCAACGCCGAGCAACAGACAGGCCAATGGCGTATGTGTTGCTGCACCAAAGACCGCCACGAACCCCAGCGCTGCCATGACCTCCATCGGCACCCCGCAGACCTCGCCCAGTGTTGCCCCAGCGGTTGCACCTATCACAAACAGCGGCGTTACCTCGCCGCCCTTGAACCCGACCCCCAATGTCACCGCAGTAAATACTAATTTGTATGCAAACGCCCATAGCGGCACACCATCCGGGCTGAACGCTGCGGTGATCAAGGGCAACCCTAAGCCGTTGTAAATTGTTGTCCCACTCATGTATGTCAGCGCAATGATGACAACCCCACCGAGTGCGGTTCGCCAGCGCACATCAGCAACAATCCGCTGGGCTACCACGCCCACCACATGGTGGAGTTCGCAGTACAGCACCACCACCACGGCAAATACCAATCCTGCCACCACACTCCAGCCTATCAAACCAGGGCTGAGCAGTGGTGCCAAAACGGGATATGCGGTATGTCCGACGCCGAGGAATCGCACGGTGGCATCGCCGACGAGCGCCGCTATCAGGCAGGGTAGGGCAGCCTTGGTGCGGACCGTACCGCGGGCGAGGACTTCGATCCCAAATACCATCCCCGCGAGCGGTGTGCCAAAGACACTCCCGAAGCCTGCACTGATTGCTGCCATCAACAAGATCCGTGCCTCGTGCGGGTCGATCCGCACCCAGCGGATGAGTGCACCCGCGATACTCCCGGCCATTTGGACCGCCGTCCCTTCGCGCCCTGCCGATCCACCGCAGAGATGCGTCAGCAGCGTGCTCCCGAGGATCAGCGGCAACATCCGCAGTGGGACACGCTGATTGACCGGGTCATGTACGGCATCGAGGATCAGCGCTGTACCCGGAGCTGCCGACGCACCCCAGCCGCGATAGACCGCTGCCATCACAAAGCCCGCCACCGGTAACCCCCAGATGAGCACCGGGTAGTCGTCCCACAGACGCGTCGTGCGTGCCAGCGCCTCCAAAAAGAACGCCGATGCAAGTCCTGCGAACAGACCAATAATCACGACCAACACTATCCGGCGCAGGGCATACCATGTGCGAAGCATTGTGTACTCCTCACCCCCAAAAGGGCACAAAAAACGGAGCAGGGAAATCCCTGCTCCGTATATTCTGACCGTCTGACCTTATTTGGTCTCGCGGTAAAGCACATGCTTGCGCAATGTGGGGTCATAGCGACGCAGCTCGAGGCGGTTTGTGTCGTTCTTGCGGTTCTTCATCGTCGTATAGGTATGAGCGCTCTCGGTACTCCGGAGCTTGATGATGATGCGATTGCCCTTCTTACTGGCCATGGTGTCCCTCACTAAAATATAAAGTACTAAAGAGCATTGTACCAAGTATCGCACGCAATGGCAAACGCGCACGAAACACCCCATCCAAGCGCGTGTGGTATACTTTACACAATTATAACCATTCCATGAGGTCAGAATGACCAAATCTACTGTGATTCCGTTCTATGGGAGCGACGTTCCCAACGATGCCGTCATCAACACCTGTGTCCATTGCGGACTCTGCCTTTCTGCCTGCCCAACCTACCGCGAGACAGGGCTAGAGCAGTTTTCGCCACGTGGGCGTATTTATCTGATGAAAGCAGTCGCCGACGGACGAATCGGTATGGAGTCGGACGTTTTCCAAGAGCAAATGAGCGCATGCCTCAACTGCCGTGCATGCGAGGCAGTATGCCCGAGCGGTGTGCAATACGGCCAGATTCTCGAGTCGGCGCGCACGCAGATACATCACGCCAAACAAGACGGCACATTGCCAGCCTACCCCGCCAGTACCACCGCAG
>JBFYTT010000226.1:0-3829 GCA_041300425.1 Roseiflexaceae bacterium | reverse complement strand
CCGCTTCTCCATGCGCCAAACATTGGTAATGATTTGGTAATGCTGGCATGTCAAACTACCTCTGGATTCGTACAGAGGAGCACATCCATGACACACCGCTTTCTGGTTCTCTTGTTCGTTTTGGGCACTCTCGTCCTCACCATGGGGCAACCTGCCACTGCAGCCGAGTTCGACCGCGGTGATGATGGCGATGCAAACGACGACACAACGTTGATTGGCGAGCCGCCGTCACCTACCGTTTCTGCCGGAGCGATCGCCGCTTTACAAAGCAATTCCTACGAAAGAATCGGCGTCGCCCTCTTCTCCGCCAAATCGCAAGCCGACATCACCGCACTTTCCCCTGCATTCGATCGACTCCGTGAACGCCAATTTGGTCCTGCACTCGTCGTCCGGCCCCGTGCCGTCGAGGATGTCATTGCCTACATTACCGGCGATAAATACCTGTCAGGCAAGATGAACATGTCCATGTATGGACAACTCAAAAAGGGTGACATTTTGCTCCGCCGGACCGGACGCAACGGCTGCAAGCAATGGGACATTATCCCCCTCTGCAAATACTGGGCGCTGGTCTATGAACATACCGGACTCTATTACGGCATGCGCAACGGCAGAGCAAGCGTCTATGAATCGTCGAACATAGGTGGTGTCCAATTCAAAGGACTCGAGACATGGCGTGCCCGCAATTTGTACATTGGTGTGCAACGCAGTCGTGTCGCAGCAGCGACGATTTCTTCCAAACTCGAAGCATTTATCAGAAAATACGGCGCAAACGGCAAAACTCCCTACAACTACAACCTCGTCAACAAACAGACCGAACGTGCACGGTATTGTTCACAATTGGTGTGGAAATTTTATCTCACCGTCGGCGTGAATGTCGACAGCGATCACCCGTTCTATGCCGACTGGCTCCGTATCGGCTACGGCAATAGACTCGCTGCGATGATTAGTCGCAATGCCGTTGCCCCCGACGAAATCGGTATGTCGTCGAACGTCTATCGCATGGCAACAGGATGGAACCAATAATGCGTACACTCACTCTCCTGCTCTGGACCAGCGTGTGCCTCCTGCTCAGTGGGTGCACCGCTTTCTCCGCCCCCGCAGCCTTGCCTGCACAACCAATCTACGTCATTGCGGGGCAGCGCGCCGTCCCTGGCTACGACCATGCCGAGGTCAGCGTTGTTGATCGGACCACGCTCGAACCCGTTGGAACGCGCACGCTCGCGCTGTCGTACATCCGCGAAGCGCTCTACGATGGTACACACCTTTGGTACGGGTATGCAGGCGACGTTGACGTCGACATGCGCACCGTCGCCCAACTCAGCCCCGACCTCACAACCGAGGCAGTCTACGAGGTCTGTACCGAGCCCAATGGCATCCACGACGATGGCGATGCGATCATCGTCCTATGCAGCCAAAACGGCATGGTCGCACATGCGACGCGTATACGCAAAAACGACGGTACGGTTATCGCCGACACCGACATCGTCACCAAATGGGGCGACATGATGTACATCGATAGTGTGTTGTTCAACGATGAACTCATCGTCTTCGGTGGCGGTAATTATGGCGACATCACCGACCGCACCGCCCAAGAACTACAGGTGCGTGATCCCCGTACCCTCGCACTCCGGCGCATCATTGAGATGCCTGAAACCGAGATAGGCATGGACAACTTCATCATTTCTGCTGATGCACTCTACATACTCAACAACGCGAGCAAACACGCTGCAGAATACGGGTTTGTGCCCGTTGATTTGATGAAGTACACGTCAGGATCTGCAGCCGTAGAAATCCTCCCAAATGTAGGCCGTTCACCCACCGATGGCGTCATCTCCGACGGTTATCTGTACACCATACACAACATAGGCAACAACATTGACTTCTCTCCTGTATCGATCTATCAAACCAATCTGACGACCATGGAGCAAAAGCACTGGGATTTTGATGGTGCAAAGTGGTCATTTATCAATGATGTCTCGGTGATTGATGGGCGCATCATCATCGCTCTTCCGCGCACCACTGACCCCGATCGCGAAGGTCTCTACGAGTTCGACCCAACCACCGGCGCATTGCTCTTTCGCAGTGCGATACCCGGCGCATCGCTCATTGTCGACACGCAGTCCTAATGTACCCACACACGACTGCAAAGGGGGTTCTGATGAAACGATTTTTGATACTTGTACTTTTTACCATCATGGTATGCACCGGGGCTGATCCGCTTGCGCATGCTGCCGAGCGGTCCATCCCGACACCCACCAGCGAACTCAGCCCACAGACGCTCGTCGCGCTGACCAATGGCGACTATGTAACCGTCGGCATGGCGCTCTTCTCAGCACAGAGTCAAGCCGACATCGATGCACTCGATGAACTCTTTCAACGGCTGCTCAAACGTGAACTTACGCGATTTTCGGCGCGTGTCGCTGGACGACCGCCGACCATTTCGCAACGACTCGTCGCAACCATTACGAAGGCGCAGCCAGCGGGAGCACCCGTGACTGCCCGCACCCTGTCGGCACTCAAGCCAGGCGATATTATTCTCCGTCGGAGCAATCGTACTGGCTGCACCACGCAACAACTTGTGCCTGGTTGTCGGGCATGGGCTGCAGTCTACGATCATGCAGCACTCTACTATGGGACGGTACATGGTGTGCCAATGATGTACGAATCAACGCCACAGCGCGGAGTACGGCTCATCCCGTTGTCGCGTTGGCAGCAACGCGGTGCTTTTGTGGGTGTGTATCGTGCCAAGAACGCACTTTCCAACCAACGCAGTGTACAAGCGCTCTTTGTGCAGACGTATGGCAGTAACGGGCGTACACCGTTCAATGCTACCCAAACCAACAAAGCACGTGACACCAGTGTCTCGAGTGCCCAACTCGTCTGGCTCTATTACCGCACTCACGGCATCAATATCGACAGCAACAACACCCTTTATGCACACTGGTTACGCACCGGATACAGCCCCCTGGTCTCATCGTATGTCGCAAATCATGCCGTTGCACCTGACGAGATAGCCCTCTCGCCCGCACTGACCCGCGTGGCAATGGGCTGGCTTCCCTGAGCACGTGGTCACTCGGCGAATCTGGTGGATAGGCACATGATTACCGTCAACGACCACAGCATCACTCCTACGATATTCCCCGACGGGACCCAGCAGGTGTGGCAGCTCGCGCCCGCACTCATGGCGGCATCGACCTGGCATATCTGCTGGTCGTTTGCCGCCGAGGCCGAGCTGATCACGCTTATCCAGCTCAGTGACCTCGGCACAGGCCGGCCCATGCACCTTGAACTACCCTATTTGCCCTATGGACGCCAAGACAAAGCCGTCAGCAACGAAGCAACCTTCGGCTTACAGAGCTTCATCCGTGTCCTGCGACTGTGCGCATTCGACAGCATCACCGTGATGGATCCCCATTCGCAGGTCGTGATGGATGCCCTCCCCCATTGCCGGGCAATCTACCCCCACGCACAGGTCACCGCAGCAATCCATGACACACAGGCTACGGCGATCGCTTACCCCGATGCAGGTGCCGTACGCAAGTACACGGCAATCTATCAGACAGACTGCCGGATCATCAGCGGTCGCAAGGTCCGCAACCAGCAGACGGGGGTGTTGACTGACACCGCCATCGATGGCGACCCAGCCGGTCAGATCGTGCTCATCGTGGACGACATCTGCGACGGTGGCCGGACTTTTGTTGCACTTGCTGATGCCCTCTACGCCGGCGGCGCACAGGCGGTCCATCTGTTTGTCACGCATGGGCTGTTCAGCAAGGGCATCCATGTCTTGACCGCAGCCCGTATCGGCCGTATCTTCACGGCACAAGGC
>JBFYTT010000208.1:0-2887 GCA_041300425.1 Roseiflexaceae bacterium | reverse complement strand
GCCGCTTGTCCTGACCCACGCCGGCAAGAGCTGGACTTGGGATCGCGATCGGCTGTCGACGATGATTATCACCACCAAAACCGACGGCGGCGTGACCGTCAGCCCCGACGCCAACGCCATCACGCTCGAGGTCGAACGCCTGGCCCAGTACATCGACAGCGGGAGTGCCGAGCCTCGGGTGGCACTGGTCGATGGCGTGGCGACGATTATCCAACCCGGCAAAACCGGCTCACTGCTCGACCGCGCGGCGGCGGTGCAGGCGATTGGGAATGCCTTTTATGCAGAAAACCGCACCGTCGAGCTACCCACCATCCCCGTCGAACCGCAACTCGACGCGGCCCAAATCAGTCAGCTATCGTTTGCCGATGTCCTCAGCACAGGCCGCAGTAGCTTCAAAGGTTCGGCGGCGTATCGCATCACCAATATCACGACCGGCGCCGAACACATCAACGGTGTGCTGATTGCCCCCGACGCAGTCTTTTCGTTCAATACCGAAGTCGGCGAAATCGACGAAGCAAACGGCTTTGTGCAGGGGTATGCGGTCGTCGGCAACCGCACGCAACTCGAATGGGGCGGTGGCGTCTGTCAGGTGTCTACATCGATGTTCCGGGCGGCGTTCTATGCCGGATTACCGATCGTCGAGCGCCATGCGCATCCGTATTACATCCGCTGGTACGACGAATACGCCTTCCCCGAGGCAGCAGGGCCCGGGTTGGACGCGGCGATTTTCACGGGGGAGTTAGACTTCCGGTTCCGCAACGACACAGGTCATTGGCTTTTGATCGAGACCGTGGTCGACGCCAAAAACCAGATCCTCGATATTAATCTGCGCGGTGTGGCCAATGGCAGAACCGTCCGGGTGGTCGGTCCCAAGATAACCGGTACGACGCCAGCCCCCAAAGACCCCATCTATGTCGATGATCCGACGATGCCGATGGGCGAAATGAAACAGACCGACAAAGCCAAAGAAGGCATGAATGTGGTGGTCTTTCGGATTATCAGCCGCGACGCCAAAGATGCCCCGGGCGAAGAATACAGTACCAATTTCCGCCCATGGCCAGATGTCTTTCTGCGCGGTACCGGCCCCAAAGCCACACCATAATGACAACCCCCTTGCATATCGGCACGACAGACCTGACCTGGCACCAGCTCGACCTGGGGCGGGTGCGTGAGGCGTTCGCACAAGCTGCCGAACGCGGTATCAGTCACCTCATGCTCACGCCGCCGTGGCACCTCGTGCAACCCAGCGCGCGCCAGATCGACCGGGTGCTGATGACACAGCTGGAGCACCTGTTCGACGCGGCCCAGGCGGTCGGTTTGTGCGTCATCCCTGCATTGCTGGCGGTGCGCCGCAACGGCGTGTTGACGCTCCCCGATTGGCACAACGGCCCCGATGCTATCGGGTGGCTGACCGGCCGCACCCGCCAACCGGTGCGCACCACGGGTACCCCGGCACTCATCAACGACCGCCTGCAACCACTCAATCTGGCCGACCCGTATGCGACCGAGTCGTGGCGCGAGGCGCAGCTGTTGCTGTTGCGCACGGTCATCGGCTACTTCGACGGGCACCCGGCAGTGACGCATTGGCACATCGGCGACGGCTGGAGCCGCCTAGCCGATACGAGTGAACGGCACGCCGAAGCCTGGTTGCAGACCATGCACACAACCATCCGACGCGTTGCGCCGAAGACCCCGCTGCTGACGACCATCGATGGCCCCAACCTATTGGGGCATGCCTTGTCGGTCGAGCGGCTGGCGCGGTTCTTTGACCTGCTGGTGGTCGACTGCGCCATGCCCGAGGTGCCGCAGCGCAGTGCGCTGCGGCTGAGCACGCCAGCAGCGGTTTTGGTGGCGCTGGTGGCTGCCCTCGGCCAGCGGCCGGTACTGGCCCAATTGGCGCCACACGTTGAATCTTCGACACGGCACTGGGAGCAGATTGCCTGGCACCAGCAGCAGCTGGCAGTCGCCCATCTGCCAGACGAGGATGTCGACCGGTATCTCGAGGCGGTGCTTGGTGTGTTGCGCCAGAACGGCGCTGCAGGGGTCGTCTACCCGGCGGGCATGCAGCAGCAGCTCGGGCAGTGGAATGCCGTGGCGGAGCACACCGCCAGCATCGATGCCGAGCGCTATCGGCACAATCCGGGACGGGCGTTTGCGCAACTCTGGCGCGACGCATAGGGGCTGTCGGCAGGCAGGGCGTCTGCACGAGCAGTAGTCGCCGCTTCCGCGTCAGCACGGTGCAGCACGTCCGCGGTGGATGCCCTTGCGACTGCGCGTCGGGTGGCTGAAATAAGCATCTATCGTGTCGTCGCGCAGCGCTTTTTCCTGCGTCAAAAACCTATTATGTCCACACAAAAATAGATGCGCACTGTTATAATGGGGAACGTTCAGAGGGGGCCATGGATACAGACGAAATGTTTGAGCGCGGGATCGCCGACGCCTACCGCGGCGAGGCGCATCCGTTCTACTACGAGCACTACGAACCATACAAGCGGGCATACGACCAGACGCGCAAGCGCATGCACAAGACCGGCAGCATACCGGTGATTGATGTGCGCCGTTGGGCGCTCAATGCCGTTTTTGTGGTGGGGCTGGTGGCGATTGGGATGGTCGTCTATACATTCACCACGACGACCATCATCCGACCGACCAAATCCAAGCCAACCCCGGTGATTCTGCCGACGTTGGCTGCGTCGAGTCAGCTTTTGTTTGCAACCAATACGCCGGTGCCGGTCACACCCACCCCGTTGATGCTGCGTGAGGGTGGTCGGGCACGTATCCAAAACACCGACGTCAATCCGTTGCGGGTGCGCATCTCGCCCTCCAAAAACGCAACGGTGATTGCCTACTTCCGCGACGACGAAGCCGTCAGCGTCAATAGTGGGCC
>JBFYTT010000203.1:0-3502 GCA_041300425.1 Roseiflexaceae bacterium | reverse complement strand
GTGTGAGCATGCTGACCATACCGCCACTGCTCACGGTACACACACTCGCGGGCGCTGCGGTGTAGCTGACGGGCAATGTGGACGATGCACTCGCAGTCAGCGCAAAATCCCCGCTGTTATAGATTTTGCCTGTCAACGGCGCAAACGTCATCGTCTGCGTCGCTTTGACCAAAAAGCTCCGCGTTATCTTGGTTGCTGCATAGCGGATCCCGCCCACGGTGCCGGCGGCGATATCGATGTCGATCTGACAGGTGCCTGGACCGACGATGGCGACGCTCGTCCCCGTGACCGTACATACCGATGGAGAGGTACTGCTAATCGTGACCGCCAACCCGCCGGCGCTGACCGAGCTCAGATTGATGTTCGATGCGCCCGCAGTGATGTCTGGCAACGATGGGATCACGACGGTCGGTACTGCTGGCGTCATCGTGAACGTCGGCGTGAAGGTGCTCGTCGGCGTATTGGTCGGGGTATAGGTCGACGTATTGGTCGGGGTGTATGTGGGCGTATGTGTGGCGGTATGCGTCGCCGTGTATGTTGGGGTATTGGTATTGGTTGCAGTATCGGTCGGTGTCTCTGTTGGGGTATGTGTGTGCGTGTATGTCGGAGTTGCGGTCGGGGTGTGCGTGTTGGTCGCCGTGTGTATCGGAGTGTCGGTAATTGTCGGTGTCATCGTCGCCGTTGGAGCAAGGTTCGTTATAGTGTGCACGACGCCGTCGTCTTTGAACGAACCATCACAGGTCGGATCTGCCAAGTTCCAGTTTGTCGACGCACCGTCGTCGCCGGGTGCACCGAGTTGGAACATGGCGTATTCGCCCGTGTCGTTGGTGACGTCGTACAGGTACGAGACCGGGATGGTCAACCCACCACGATTATTGGATGCAAAAATTCCGCCGTCGTAGTCGCCCGCTGGCACCGCTATTTCCCAGCTGTCTGAGCCCGTGGTGTGCGTTACGGTGGCGGTGCCGAGTGCACCAGCACTGACCGGCCCAATACTGAAATCAACATCACTGTCAGCGGTGCCTTCTTTTTTGCGCAGTATCACGGTTGTGCCACTGCCGACACGACCATTGATACGGATGTTGATCGACCCAGCGCCGCCTTCGACAATCGTGGCATCGCGCGATGAACCCATGTCCATCAACGGGTCGAGACCGAGCGAAATGTTGTCCAGCAAGTTTCCTGCACCCGGATTAATTGATTGAATACCAAAAAATCCGATATTCCTAATCCCGTCATACCCAGTGGCGGGGAGGGTGTGTGTCCCTGAGTATTTGCCCCAGCCACCGACTATTGACGCAACACTGCCTATCGTGCCTGCACCATCCGTTTTGCTCACACCGGTCACGACGTTTGCAGCTGCACCGACCGAAGAGCTCACTCGAATCACTTCGCGGTCGTAGCTATCGGCGGCTACTGATCCGGTCGGGAGCCCCGAGGGTATACCCAATCGAAACGCCGCAATGTCTGTGCGGCTTGTTCCGCCGACGTTGTGATAGAACTCAAACGTAAACGTTTCGCCGTTTGACACACATAGTTTTTGATACAAAAACGACGCAACGTCTGCATTCAACGAGGCGACATTGTTCCCGTCTGGCGCATCTGCACGCTGATTGAGCTCAATGACCCGGTACAATGACGGACCAGCGAGGCTCGAATTACAGGCTTCTTGAATCATCGGGTGCGCGGTAAACCACCCTGCCATAAACTCTTGACGGATGTAATCCCACCCGCCGGTGAGAATCGCACATGTTGTCGTGGTGACTTCAAACGACGTGTTGGCCATCGTACGCACGCCCGCATTCGCCATATTGATGGTCGGATTGCTGGTGGTGGGGATCATACCGACGACGGTTGCAACACTGGTTGGCGATGGTGTGCGCGTCAGTGTTGGGGTGTTCGTGATGGTCGGAGTCATCGTCGGGATTTCGGCGATGGCATCCGTGAGTGTCGAATACCCCGTCGCGATGCCCTCGCTGTTTTCGCCGGTCACCACCGAACGGATGTACATGCCGACGTCGCTTGCATCGAGTGTGTATGTATCCGTAAACGCGCCCGCAATCGCCAGACAGGTCGTTGTGTCTGTCGGTGATGTGCATCGCTCCCAGCTGTACGAAAGCGTTGGACTTTCCCAGCCGCCGATAGTGACCTCATTGTGCAACACAGCACTCCGCATCGCGGTACCCGATGGCGCGGTCGTCGCGGTGACTGTCGGAGCGACCGGTGCCACCAACGCTTTGCACTGTGCGCCGAAGCCATCCATCCAGAGATTCGACTGCGTTCCATACCCCGTCATCAATGCTGTCGTCACGACGTCTGATGGATGGGTCGTTATGTTAGGGGCATCACAAATGGATGTTCTGGATGTGCCCGATCCTAATACAGTCCCATCTGGTCGTGCCAGCAGCATCGGGGTGCCGCTGTACGCGATATAGTCTGTCTCGGTAACAGGGTCATTGAGTCGCAGTGGGTCTTTACACAATAATCCTGCACGCATGCCGGATGCATTAATGAACCCAATACCGACCGCAGCCATTCCACTCGGGCAATAGACATAGCCTGCGACGGGCGTCACGGTACTGACTACCAGTGCGTCGTTAATGGCCGCGCACTTGGCACCCCATGACTGCGGATTCACATGGAAGTTCAGCCCGACCATTACCTGGTTGGTTGGACAAGACCAATACCCGTTCCAATTACCGCCACCCCACTGATAAAACGGCGCGTTGGTGATTGCGCCAAAAATAGGGACGGTCACCGTGACCGATTTGGGCGACCCTGTCAGCGCGGTTTGACTGTTCGTATTGATATCTGTGATAGCAAAGGTCGCTGCTCTAGTCAGCGTCGAGGTCACGGCGGCACCGCCAGCAATGGCAGTAGAACGCGCAGTGATGGTACACACGGTCGCCGACGTCTGCACGATGCTGGTGATTTCGGCAATATTCGTCAACGAAAAATCAACGTCTGCGGTCGTCGACAGCGTACTACAGTCGATTGCCTCGTTCCCAGTCACGGTGAACCGAATCGCCTTGGTCGTCGCCGTCGCGGCAACGACCGCCAGGGTAACCGTCGGCGCAATCGAATCAGGCACAGTCACCACGGTCGACTGCGGCGACCCGACGAGGGCGGTTTGGGCATTGCCAGAGGTATCCGCAACAGAAAACGTCGTGGCCCGCGTCAATCTCGATGTCACTGCAGCACCGCCATTGGTGGCGGTAGAGGTCGCGGTAATCGTACAAACGCTGGCGCTCGTTTGGACGATACCAGTCAACGCACTGATGCCCGTCAAGGTGAAATCAGTCCCTGCCACCGTCGACAACGTTGTGCAGTTTAACGCTTCGTCACCAGTGACGGTGAAGGTAATAGTGCCACTCGTCGATGTCGCTGCTGTAGCGGCGAGTGTAACCGTCGGCGGGGTTGTATCTGCGGACGCGAGTGCGTTGAGGTTGCCGCCCGGCGTTTTACCGGAACCAGCAACCGTTGTGGCGTTTGTCAACAAGGC
>JBFYTT010000199.1:0-3237 GCA_041300425.1 Roseiflexaceae bacterium | reverse complement strand
AGCATCAGATGAATCTGCACATCGTATCATCTAGTCTCTAACGCATGCAGATGGTATACTTTGCTATGCCATGCGACGTTGATGGCCCATTGTACTCTGCATGACGTTCACTGCTGAACACATGCCACATACTGAGGGGACATATGATCCTCGAGCAACGTTTTGGTGCGGCCCAAATTGCGGTTCGTGCCATAGATGAACTAATGGGTTGTGCCCAAACAAGCACTGCCCACACCGTGGACGCAATCCGACGCGATATCTTCAACACAGCCTGGCAACTCATTTGTCAAAAGCACGCCGTCGGTTCCCTCGTCAACCTGCTCAATCCATTGTTGTACCAGCTCGACTCGGTTACGACAGCCGCTGAACTTCAGCGCACGGTCAGTGCTTCGTTGACCACATTCCGCCATCAACTGACCCATCGCGTACCCGATACGGCGGTCCACAGTATGTCGGTGTTGAATCAATGTCATCGCATCATGTTGTACGGCTACAGCACCACCGTGCTTTATGCGCTACAACATGCACTACGTAATGGGCAGCGCATCGAAGTGGTCTGCGTGTCGGGTACACATACCGATGCTCACCTTGCATTATGTCATCGAATCGCTGCAATAGGTCTGACGGTGAGTACACTCGAATACGCACATGTCGAGGCCGCGCTCGACCGTGTTGATGCGGTCGTCGTTGGCGCTGACACGCTCGATGCCTACGGCCTTATTAACACGGTCGGGACTGCGCAGTTTGCAACGGTAGCACATGCAGCGCACATTCCGTTCTATTCATTTTGCACTAGCGAAAAATTCCTGCCCGACGCGTTCTTTCACGGCGAACGGCAACCCTCGCCACTCGATGGCTGCGCTTGTACGCCGTCAGCCGACACCCCAAAACCATTGGACGTCACCCCAATCGAACAAGTAACCGGCGTGATTACCGAACGCGGTTCGTTACCTGCACCGGCAATCGAAGCCTGGTTGGCCGCCGAACGCATTCACCCATGGTTAAGTGGACGTGGCACGATGCTCGACATCCATCACCTCCTGCAGCCATATCCTGTACCACGATCGTAGGAGGATTGTGACAAGACAACGCAGTCCACGGTCAACCAGGCTTCTCAATCCCAAGTGGCGCCGCACGCTCCGGGGCTGCAACACGTGGCTGGTGTTTGCCTGTCTCGTTGTCTGTCTAGGCGCGGTGTTTGTCTGGCGTGTCTTGATTGCACCCAGTCCATCCGGGGAGCGCACCCGCGCACCGTGGGAGTCATTGACTGTCGCCTCTTTCACCCGCGATCCACGATTTGCGCCGCCAGGGAGCAGCAGCATCAGCGGCGTGCCGACGATTACCGCAGCCCGCATAGACGAGATACTGCGCCTCTACAACTCGCCTGCGCAAGGCACTGGCCAAATCTGGATCGATGAAGGCATCGCCTACAACATCAATCCTGTCTATGCGTTGGCGTTTTTTATGCACGAATCAAATCTGGGTACCAATCCTGCATGGAGCGGGTGGAAGGAAGACGGCTCCAATACGCACAACGTCGGTAATATCATTTGCGCCGGATATTCGCGCTGTTACGGCAGATTTCGCGATTATTCGACCTGGGAAGAGGGGATTCGTGATTGGTATCGGCTCATCGCGGTCGAATACATCGATCAACGCGGGATCCACACCGTCGAAGACATCATTCCCGTCTACGCCCCCGAAGTCGAAAACGACGTGGCAACCTATATCGGCAGTGTGCGTGACTATGCATACCAGTGGAGTGTACCGTAACCGATAAACGGTACACATCCAACCCAGCGCCGCCTGCGTATTACTCGGAGGCGGCGCTTTCGTTGTGCCATCATGTTCACGCCGCCTTTATTTTTTTGGTGCGCTCAAATCGCGATAGACATACCACGCTTTGCGATACACACTCGGCAGACCTGACGCACGATAACACGCCCCTCCCACACATGCACCATCGCTAAACGGAATATGGACAAGTCCCCACTTCTGTGCGTTCACGCCACTTGCAGGAGGGAAATCTTCGTACTTAAACCAGAACACGACCGCAACTTCACGAGCTCCATTGGCCAGTTTGCGCGCAGCCAAAATACGATAAGTAGCCCCCAAGAAATCCGCTTGGCCTTGTTCGTGTTGACGCCCGTACCCGACGTTGTAGCCGAGTTCGGTAACCCAAATCGGTCGTAACTCGTCACCCAGCGTGCGCAACCGGGCCCGTATGCGGTCCATCGCTTGTGACATGGTGGTCACACCGAGATACTGCAATTCGACCGGGTACGGGTGGTACCCAATGCCATCGACCGGCCATCGCCCGATTTGCTTTTTGGCGGTGGTAAATGCCCGCGATTGATAGATAGCTGCCAAATAATCGATATCAGACTGCGCTGGCTGACCAGGTTGTGCGTCGGTACCGCGGGGATGCAACCCGCCCAACACAATCGGGGTCCCCGCACACGCTGTGCGCAACGTACCACCGTTGCACGCCCGGTACAATGTCGTGGTCAGCTGCGCCCATGCCTCGGCCGGGATTGCGTTATAGATTGGACCGTTCGCACTATAGCGTGGTAATCGATTCGCTTCGTTGAGCACCTCAATAGCGCCGATGGACTTGCCGTAGCGTTTGATGATACGTTGGACACGCCCCATCCAGACCCGCATGTATGTGTTGTAGCGCGGCCCATAGAGCGCATCGGTTGTGTATGGTCCCTTGCGCATTTCGTTTGCATCGACACCCATGACGACATCGAAGTTGACCAGTAACAACACTTTCAGTCGTTCACGCGGGGCAACGGTCTTGAGAAAGTAGTCATACTGCGCGATTGCTGCGTCGACCGCAGCAACGGATGCCGAGTAATCCGCAGGGATACGGATATCAATGCGCACCCAACGCACGCCAAGTGCAGACATCGTACGCCCCATGGTATCTTGGCTGTTCGTGTTAGGTTTACCAGCGATGGTCTCAAAAAACGGGTCGCGACCGACCAACCCCATTATCGCTGCAGGAACCATGACACCGGGCATGCGTGTCGCCGTCGGTGTTGCACTAGGCTTTGCTGCTCGCGTCGGTGTCGCGCTGGGCTTTGCCGTCCGTGTCGCTGTCGCACTGGGCTTTGCCGCCCGTGTCGCTGTTGCAGTAGCTCGGACTGCCGCACGACCGCGAGACGACGAAGGTTGGTTAGCATAAAGCAACCCACCGAGTACCGTCACGCAAAGTATCACTCTTGCTAACCC
>JBFYTT010000159.1:0-3806 GCA_041300425.1 Roseiflexaceae bacterium | reverse complement strand
CTGCTGGTATTTGGGCAAACCCAGCAAGAATGGCCCGCTCGGCTTCGACGGTATCGTGTAGATGGATGTCGTGGGCTCGTTCGACCGCAAAATGAAAGGTGTCTTTGGTCTGTTCGTCGATGGTGACGATGATGTGATCACCGAGTTTGACCCCTTGCTCTGCCATCCAGCCGTTCGTCCCATACGAACCATTGCGGTAGTCGAGCTCCATCGGCTGACGACCATGATAGATGACGAGCCCAAAAAAGAGGTACGGGACAAACCATTCACTTAATAGGTATTCACCACGAATCGCTTCTGCATCGGGGATGATGCGGAACGTGGTGCCTGGTACCACGAGTCGCATGGGGTAAAAATTCCCATTATGCAGGCGGACAAATCCTGCTTTGTGGTATTCAACGTTGATGCGTTCTATCGTTTGTGCGGTCGATTTGGGACCCGACGATTCACGGCGTGCGTGTATAACAGCGACCAATGCTTCGAGGGTCATCTGCTCATTGACGACGAGTGCGAGATCAAGCAGGACCGAAAAAATCGAAGGTTTGTTTGCTGGCATGGTAGTTCCCTCTTGCGCACTGGAACCACGTGGTTCTAGGGCGATTATACCATGATGCCCCAGCGCTGACGGCTGTCAGCGCTGGGGCATTTTGGACTCGATGGCACTATTCGTCGAGGGCGCTCAAAGCAGCTTCGACGATGTGTGGCGTATCGACTCCGAAGTGATGATAGAGGTCATCGCGGGAACCAGACTGACCAAAGTCATCGACGCCAAGTGACGTCACTTTGGCACCATAGATGCTCCCCATCCAAGCGAGGGCATGCGATGCGGCGTCGTGCACGGTAATAATCGGTGCGGTGCGCTCTGCATCAGGGTAGAGCCAGGCAAACGGGTCACGCTCGCCCTGTTTGCGGCTCGCAACAAACGTCTCGTAGAGCGTACGGGCGCTGACAATGTTGATGACATCAGCTGCCACCCCTTCGTGCCAGAGTTGCTCTGCCGCAGCCAGCACCTCGGGGACAAGGGTACCGCTCGCGCACAACATGACCCGTGGGGCATCGGCGAGCTCTGGGTGGGCGGTCTGCCATGTGGCCAGGCGGTATGCACCGTTGAGCACTTGGGCACGCAACTGCTCGATCCCGATGCGGGCGATTGCGGCTTCGAACGGAGTCTGGTCCATTGGCCGCGTGCTGAGGCGCAGATACAAGGGCCGGCCGTGTTCCCGATCGAAGCATTGCCGCACGCCTTCGAGCAAATACCACTCGAGCTCACCTGCATAGGCCGGCTCGGCCATCATCAACTTGGGCAATTCGATACCGACCGATGCCGTGATGGTCGATTGGTGGGCACCACCTTCGGGTGCCAAGGTGATCCCCGATGGGGTACCGGCTACGATAAATTTGGCGCCCGAATAGACGGCATAGATGAACGAATCGAGGCCGCGCAAGACGAACGGATCATAGACCGTCCCAACGGGGACAATCGTTGATCCGAGGAGCTCGGTCGAAAGCCCTGCCATCCCGAGCAGCATGAACAAGTTCATCTCCGAGATGCCCAGTTCGATGTGCTTGCCCTGCTGCGAGCGATGCCACTTGAGGATCCGGGCTGCTTCACCCTCGTATTCGGCGACCGTCGCATGCGGCGTATAGACGCCCATGCGATTGATCCAAGCACCGAGGTTGGTCGATACCGAGACATCGGGCGAGGTCGTCATCATGTGTTGGGCAAGGCCTGGAACGTCCGCCATGCGCACCAACAAGCGACCAAAGGCATCTTGGGTGCTCACATTGGCTGGCATGCTGAGATCGACACGTGGCGGAACGATGACCTCTGCCTCGGCAGGAACCGGCACATCGGTCAACCGTTCGGCGATGGTGCGGCACATCACGGCTTCGGGGCTCTCGTCGTCGAAGTCGGGCCAGATATCGTCTGCGGGGATCCCGTAACTGGTCCGCAACGTCTCCATTTGCTCGCTGCTGAGCAACATCGAGTGGTTCAGCGGGTGTCCTGCAATGGGCAGGCCCCAGCCTTTGATCGTGTATGCGAACACCACCGTTGGGCGGCTCATGTCCCGATCGACTTCGTCGAAAATAGAACACATTTCTTCGAGGTCATGCCCACCCAAATTGGAAATGACTGCCGGCAACTCTTCGTCGGGTACATGTTTGAGCACATTTGCGAGGGTGGATCGATCGGCTTCGTTACCGGCCAGCATGTGTTCGCGCAGTTGCTTGCCGGGCAATCGGATCGATGCTTGATATTCTTCGTTGCTCATGTCGTCGATGCGCTTGCGCAGCGTCTCGCCGCCCGGCAGCGCGTACAGCTCTTGGAGCTTGCGGCCGTATTTGGCCTCGAGGACACGCCAGCCAGTCTGGGCAAAGAGCTTCTTGCGGCGTAACGCACGGATGCCCGGAACGACACGGTCGAGGCTCTGTCGATTGAGGTCGACCACCCAGACGACCTGGCCGATCCCGTCGAGGGCTTCGTCGAGCAAGGCCTCCCAGACATTGCCTTCGTCGAGTTCGGCATCACCGACCACTGCGACGAATCGTCGTTCGGGGATAGCCACGCCATGGTCACGTAGAAAACGCTGTGTGAGCGAGGTGAACAACGGCGCCACAACGCCCAACCCGACGGAGCCGGTCGAAAAATCAACTGCCTCGGGATCCTTGGTGCGGCTGGGGTACGACTGCAAGCCGCCGTATTCGCGCAACATGGGCAAGTAGCGCTTGGGCAGATTGCCCAACAAATACTGAATGGAATGATAGATCGGCGAGGAATGGGGTTTGACGGCGACACGGTCGCCTGCCCGCAAGAAGTGAAAATACAGCGCCGTCATCAACGTCACGGTCGACGCAGAGGATGCTTGGTGACCGCCGACCTTTGTGCCATCCGTATTGGGACGGACGTGGTTGGCGTGGTGAATCATGTTGGTGGCAAGCCACAGAATGCGCTTCTGGATTGATTCGAGGGTGCGCACGACCGTGCGGTCCATCCGTGGTTTTTCGGGCTGTGTCGCTGGCGCTGCTACGGTGCGTTTCATGTGACTCCCCTCGACTGCTCTGTCATATGCTAAAGACACATACCATCCCTCTTATCTTACGGCATTTTGACACACCTGCTTGCCGCTAAATTCTTTGGAACCGAAAGAAATGTCGTACATCGTTTTCGAAATATACCAATTGTGCTTTATGTCCGTTCAGCACTGATCACGCGGCTTGGTACATTTGCAATAGTGTCCAAAAATCATCGACTGCACGATAGTCCGTCGGCTCGATTGACTGTGTCGATTGAAACGACCACCACGCCGAACAGACTGCTGTTGCATAAGACCACTGTGCTACCAGCATGACAGGTACGTCGAGTGCGTCTGCAAAAACCTTTTGCAACGCGGCTATCTGTTCGTTGCTCTCCTGCGTATGGGCAACACTTTTATGTCTATCTCGAATAAACGGGGTGCATTCGTACACCATGGGACCGATGAGTCCCTGCGGATCAATATGCACGTAGCGACGGTCACGCAACAATATATTACCTGCGTGCAGATCGCCATGGAGGGGGTACCACGTCGTCCGTCTCGTAGACGTGGTCAAGATGTGGCATGCACGTTCGATATGCTCAATAGAAAAGAGCTCGGGTCGCTGTGCACAGTTCACGCGTGCATGGGGACGTACGTCATTGACAATCGTGTCGATGGAAGGGATGTCGACGCCGCGATCATGGGGAAAGACGCTCTGACGTATCAACGCAGCAATGACCTGTGCCTGTTCCTGGGAACTCATCCCTGCTTCGTCCAGCCGAGTTCCCG
>JBFYTT010000149.1:0-4119 GCA_041300425.1 Roseiflexaceae bacterium | reverse complement strand
TTGCCGCTGGCACGATTGGTCGTATCGGCGTTGCCCGCACGTCACGAGCAGGCGCGCACCCACCCGCGCACAGCTGGTATGCAGATGTGCCGCGGAGTGGTGGGGTCGCACTCGATCTGCTTATCCACGACATCGATTGGTTGCTATGGGCGTTTGGCCCGGTCGCACGTGTCTATGCGCGTTCTATTACCGCACGTGCGATCCCAGGACGGGACGGAGTGCTCGCGATACTCCGCTTTGCATCAGGGGTTATTGCGCATGCTGAAGCAAATTGGTCGTACCCTGACGGATTTGTGACGTCTCTTGAGGTCGCCGGCAGTGACGGGATCGTCGCCCACCGCAATGATGGTATCGTCGATCTGACGTTACGCGCGCAGCGTGACAGCAGTGCAACGCTGGCCGGTGATGCGAATGCCCAAGAAGACCCATACTATGCACAGCTCCGTGCGTTTGATGCATCGATACGCGGTGGCGCTGCCCCGCGGAGTACCCCGCAAGACAGCCTCGAGAGCCTGCGCATCACACTCGCTATCGTCGAGAGTGCCACCACGGGTGCCGTGCTGAGCTACCCCGCAGAAGGGAACAAGTGATGACGACTCAACGCATTCGGATTGGAATAGCCGGTGTTGCCCATGGTCATGCACATAGCTATGCCGCCGCAGGGAAGGAACTGTCTGGCGTCGTCGTCAGCGGTGTTTATGATCACGATGCCGTTCGCGGAGTAGCGTTTGCCACGCACTATGGGGTCCCGTGGTTCCCGGTGTTGTCGGATTTGTTGGCCGCGTGCGACACGCTCATGATCGCTGCCGAAAACACGCAGCACCACCCTATCGCCCTCCAAGCAGCGGCAGCACGGATCCCGACGCTGTGCGAAAAGCCGTTGGCCACCACATTGGCGGATGCACAGGCTATGGTCGACGCGTTTGCGCGTGCGGGCGTAGCCCTCGGCACGGCTTTTCCTGTGCGTTATAGCCCTGCCGTGATGCGATTGCGCGACACGATTAGCGCTGGTTCGCTGGGGCAGACATTGATGGTTCGGGCAACGAACCGCGGCACGTACCCGGGTGGCTGGTTCGGTGACCCTACCTGGTCGGGTGGCGGCGCGCTCATGGATCACACGGTCCACGTTGCAGATTTGGTGCGCTGGATTTGGGGTCGCGAAGTTATCGCAGTCTATGCCGAGGGTGCCACACGGCTCCATGACATCCCCGTCGACGATGTGGGTATGCTGTTATTGACCCTCGATGATGGTATGATTGTCAGCCTAGACCCGAGTTGGTCACGCCCCGCAGGCGTCTACCCGACCTGGGGTGATGTAACCATGGAGGTCACGACGGTCAACGGTATCGTCAATCTCGATTTGTTCGGCCCGCATGTAGATGTCTTTCAGCAGTCGACCGGGCGTTATCAGTGGGCTGGGCACGGCGTGAACTTCGACGCGGCCATGATTGCCGATTGGATTGCTGCACTCCGCAATGGGACCGCAGCCCCCATCAGTGGTGTTGACGGATTGCGTGCGGTTGCTGTCGTCGATGCAGCCTACCGCTCGATGCACAGTCATCGTCCCGAGGAAGTGTACGCCCGGCTTTGACAGTGTCGGTCGGCACTGGTATAGTTTTGGTATTGTTGAGGGAGCCACTTATGCGTCGCATACGACGGACCACCCCCATGATGCAGATGACCACTCCCGCGTGTTGAGCACCATAGAGGGTGCTCTGCACCGCGGGTACAACACGTACCCGCGGTGCTTTTTTGTGTATCAATAGATGGAGGATATATGGCAGAGCACGTACTCGTATCGGTCGCATGGCCGTATGCAAACGGTCCGTTCCACGTCGGCCACATTGCCGGGGCATACCTGCCGGCCGACATTTTCGCCCGCTATAGTCGTCAACGTGGTCGTGATGTCCTGATGGTGTCTGGCTCGGATTGCCATGGTACGCCCATTACGCTCGCCGCCGAAAAAGAAGGCGTCCTGCCGCAGGCCATCATCAATCGCTACCACGCTAGCTTCATCGAAACCCTGCACGCCATGGGCATCACGTTCGATTTGTTCACGCAGACCTACACCGACAATCACTATGCTGCGACGACAGACATCTTCGAAGTACTGCAGTCTAAGGGCTACATTTACCGCGAGACTGCCGTCGGCTCGTATTCCGAGTCGCTGGGCCGTTTCTTGCCCGATCGCTTTGTCGAGGGCATCTGCCCAAACTGCAAATACGACAAAGCGCGCGGCGACCAGTGCGACAAATGTGGTCAGCTCCGTGACCCCAAAGAGCTCGGGAGCCCGCGATCGACCGTCGACGGCGCTCCCGTGACGTTCCGCGATACCGAGCATTTCTATCTCGACCTCGAAAAGTTAGAACCCAATCTGCGTACCTGGCTCGATTCGACGTCGCGCGACTACTGGCGGAGCAATACCCTCGCATTCACCCAAAACTGGCTGCGTGAGGGCCTCCACGGTCGGGCGATCACCCGCGACCTCGAGTGGGGTGTACCCGTGCCCGGCAACCTCCCCGAGTTCAAGGACAAGCGCATCTACGTCTGGTTTGATGCCGTCATCGGCTATTACTCGGCATCGCTCGAATGGGCCAAACGGACCGGGCAGCCCGATGCCTGGCGTGCCTGGTGGGACCCGACGCGTGCGGCCAAAGGGTATTATTTCATCGGCAAAGATAATATTCCGTTCCACACCATCATCTGGCCGGCGATGCTGTTGGGCTACGGCGATCGGGCATTGCCGTTCGACGTCCCGGCCAATGAGTTCCTCAACCTCGAAGGCGAGAAAATGAGCACCAGCCGCAACTGGGCGCTGTGGATGCCCGATTTGTTGACCCGCTACGAGCCCGATTTGCTCCGCTATTACCTGACCGCTGCAGCCCCCGAAGGCAAAGACAGCAACTGGAGCTGGGCAGAGTTCGTACAGCGCGTCAACAGCGAGCTCGTCGCTACCTGGGGGAACTTGGCAAATCGTGTCCTCACCTTGTCACAACGCAACTTCGGCGGGGTGCCTACCCCAGGCGACTTCTTGCCTGTCGATACGACGCTGATGAATGCCATCGAAGAAGGCTTTGGGCGTACCCAAGAGTTATACGAAGCCGTCAAATTGCGGGCCGCCCTGCAAGAAGCCATGTCGCTCGCACAGCTCGCCAATCAGTATCTCAGCGAGCAAGAGCCATGGAAGGTCGTCAAAGTCGACCCAACCCGTGCCGGTACCGTCATCTTTGTCGCACTCCGGGCCGTCGATTCGATTAATCGCCTGATGGCGCCCATCATGCCACACGCTTGTCAACGCCTGCACGCTATGTTGGGCTACGACGACGTCCTGGCCCCGCAACCGGATGTCGCGTCAGAGATTGACCCCGATGGCCAGCAACGCCCTGTCCTGACCGGTGACTACCGCTATCACGCCGGTTGGCACATCAGCACGCTCACACCAGGGACCCTCATCCGTGAACCGGCGCCGTTGTTCCGCAAGTTGGATGATTCGCTCATCGCCGAAGAACTCGCGCGCTTGGGTACGAAGTAAGCTCTGGCAATACCAGTTCAGAAAGGCAACTATGCGATTTGGTCATGTCAATCTGGTTGCCCGCGATTGGCAAGTGTTGGCCGACTTTTATTGCTCGTATTTGGGCTGCACTCGTCTCGAACCGATCCGCGACCTCCACGGTCCGCTCATCGACGCGGGAGTCGGTTGTGCCGATGCGCGGATTCGGGGCGTCCACGTGCGACTGCCTGGCTTTGGTGACAACGGCCCCACGCTCGAGATCTATCGCTACGACCCACTCATCGACGTGCCGGCCAACGTCCGGCGTAGCGGATTTGGTCATCTTGCGTTCCAGGTCGACGACATCGAGGCGACGCGCCAGGCACTCGTCCACGGGGGCGGTACATGTATCGGCGAGATCGTAACCACGAGCGCAGGTGATCGTCGTGTCTCGTGGTGTTATGTGGCTGATCCCGAGGGCAATGCCATCGAGCTCCAACGTTGGCACGCAGATTGACTCGTGTTGACTTGGCAGCATGAGAAAACCACCCCTCTGCGCACTGCGCAGGGGGGTGGCCCGTTCTCACGTTGCTTGTATGGATACAGGTACCGTAGCCTCTTCAGCGTTG
>JBFYTT010000136.1:0-7300 GCA_041300425.1 Roseiflexaceae bacterium | reverse complement strand
CATGTATTCGACGGCATAGTGCTGCTTGAGGTAGGCAGTCTGGTAGGCGAGCAAGCCGTACAGGGTGGCGTGGGGGATGTTGAAGGAGTAGCCGGCGAAGGGGATGATGAGTTCCCACAGTTGGTCGGCTTGGGCTTGGGTCAGGCCGTTCTTGAGGCAGCCTTCTTTGAAGCGGGGCTCTTCGGCGGCCATGGTATCGCGTTGCTTTTTGCCGATGGCCTTGAGGACGACATAGGCTTGACCGAGCGTGTAGCCCGATACGACCTGCAAGAGCTGCATGATCTGCTCTTGGTAGACGATGACGCCGTAGGTGTTCTCGAGGATGGGTTTGAGAATGGGGTGCAGATATTTGATGTTGCGCGGGTTGTTTTTGCCTTGGATATAGACGGGGATCTGGTCGAGCGGGCCGGGTCGATAGAGGGCCACCATGTTGTAGATGTCTTCGACGCGGTTGGGTTTGAGTTCTTTGAGGTAGCGCACCATGCCGGCGGATTCGAGCTGGAAGACGTTGACGGTCTCGCCGCGGCTAAGGGACTCGAAGGTGCGTGTGTCGTCGAGGGGGATGTGGCGGAGCTCCATCGGGGTGGTCTGACCGGCGCTGATCAAGCTGAGTGCCTCGGCGACGATGGACAAATTGCTTAGCCCGAGGATATCCATCTTGAGCAGACCGATTTTGGCCAGCGTAGGGCCTTCGTAGGCGGCCATCAGGGAGTTTTCGTCTTTGGTGGTGCGTTGCAGGGGCACAATCGAATCGAGCGGATTGCGCGAGACGACGACGCCACAGGCGTGGGTGCCCACGTTGCGCATCCGGCCTTCGATTTTTTGGGCCCAGTCGACGATTTGTTGGACCTCGCTGCTCGAGTCGTAGAGCTGACGGAACTCGAAAGTCTTGAGCTCTTCGGGCTTGGCGAGGGCGTCTTTGAGGGTCAAATTGGGATTGGTTGGGAGGAGTTTGGCGATTCGGTCGACCTCGTTGAGGGGGATGTCGAGGGCACGGCCGACGTCACGGATAGCGGCTTTGGCGCCGAGCGTGCCGTAGGTGACGATCTGGGCGGTGTTTGCGCGGCCGTATTTGTTGGCGATGTAATCGATGATTTCGCCGCGGCGTGAGTCGGCGAAGTCGACGTCGATATCGGGCATCTCGAGGCGCTCACGCGATAGGAAGCGCTCGAACAACATGCGATTGGTAATCGGGTCGACATCGGTTACGCCGAGGCTGTACAGCACCAGCGATGCGCCGGCGGAACCACGCGGCAGACAGGGGATGTTGCGCGAGCGTGCGTACGAAATGTAGTCCCAGACGATGAGGATGTAATCGGGGAACCCCGTCGCATTGATGACATCAAGCTCGTAGTCGAGGCGCTCGGGGTAGCCCGGTGGGATCATGCCGTTGAAGCGTGTGTTGAGGCCTTCGTAGCTCACATGGCGCAGGTACGAGGCAGCGTCGAAGCCAGCAGGGATGTCGAACACGGGTAGTTCGACGCGGCCGAAGTCGAGTTTGAGGTCGACCATGTCGGCGATGCGCCGGGTATTGTCGATGGGGGCTGTGCCGTAGTGCTTGAAGCGCTTGTAGACGTCGTCGGCCGAGAGTATGTGGTAGCTCTCGTCCATGTCGTACTTTTTGGAGCAGAGCTCTTGCAGGGTCATGTTGAAGCCCATGGCCATGATCATGCGGTGGGCGTCGAGGTCTTGGGCGCGTACGAAGTGACTATCGCAGGTGGCGACGAGGGGGATACCTAACTCAGAGCCAATTTTGACCAGCTCGTCGTTGACCTCGATCAGCTCCGGGGCGTTTTCGTGGAGCTGGAGCTCGAGGTAATAGCGGTCGGGACCGAGCAGATCGCGGAACCATGCGGCCGAGGCGCGGGCTTTGTCGGGCTGCTTGTTCATGATGTGCTGGGCGACTTCGCCCGCCAGACACGCCGAGGTGACGACCAGGCCTTCGTGGTACTGCTCGAGCAGTTCGCGGTCGATGCGCGGCCGTGCAAAGATGCCCTTGCTGCCCATCCCCTCGAGGTGGGCGCGGGTCGTCAGCTTGACGAGGTTTTGGTAGCCGGTGTAGCTGGTGGCCAGGGTTAACAGATGATGGTAGTTTTTGCCGCCGCGCTGGGTGGCGTCGCCGCGCCCACCGGGTGACATGTATGCCTCGAGACCGATGATGGGCTTGACGTTGGCTTTTTTGGCGGCGTTGTAGAAATCAATCGCACCGTACATGACGCCGTGGTCGGTCATGGCGATGCTGTCCATATTGAGTTCGGCGGCGCGTTCGACGATGCCCTTGATGGTGGCATACCCGTCGAGCAGGCTATATTCGGAGTGCACGTGCAGGTGGACAAAATCGTTCATGGGTGTACCATTGTGCTAGGTCGCTGCGGCGACGCCGAGGGTCTGATTAGTATAGCAGAAAATACGGTTAGTGTAAAGTCTTTTTGACGCATCAGGAAGCCAAAAACCGCACATTCACATAACGTGCGCCTGAAGGGTTGCATGCTTGCTTGATGGGAGTGGAGCAGAAGGAGCGCGCGATGTGTGGAGCTGCCCGATTCCGCTGGAAGGATTTGCTCGATCCGCTGATTGCCAAAGGCATCCCCATTGGCCCGCAACCCAAACCGACGCAAGAACCGCACGCGACGAGTGCTGACACGGATACGCTGTACGAATCGCGCTACTGGTCGGGTGAGCCGATTTTGCCGATGGTGCACGACGGTGTGCTCGCGTTGTGTCGGTGGGGGAACCGCAACGAGACGCGCATATACCCGCCGAGCGGGTGGGCCAAACACGAGAGTTTTGTGGCAGGGGTATGGGATCGGTATGCACCGACGCTGGTGAAGATCCCACTCGTGGCAGGCTACGAAAAAGGGGTGTGGTACGGGATCGACCATGGAGTGTGTGGATTGCTGGTCGGTGCAGGTGCCGATCAGCGCGTCTACATGCTGACTACTGCTGCTGATGCGGCCTACGCCCAGTTGACGGACCATGACCGCATGCCGTGGCTGATCGATCAGACGGTGGTGGTGCCGCAAGCCGGGAGCCGCAGTCAGCTCCGCTTATGGTGAGCGGGTGAGGGTGACGGTGATGCGACCGCGGTAGCGACTGCTGCCGTCGGTGTTGGTGGCGACGTGTTCTGGGGGTGCGCCGAGGAAGCTCGGCGTGCCCAGTTGGGTCCACTCGGTGCCGTAGCTGTCGGCGAGGTGCGCGCTGAGGGCGTTCTGGAACGATGCATCGAGTGTTGCATCCGAGGGGACGTCGACCACGAGGAGTACGCTGATGGTCTGGGCATCGGCCTGCCAGGGTTGCCAATTGGTGCCACCGTTGCTGAGGACCAGCATCGCGACACAGAGGATCACGGCCACCACAAAGGCAAAGACGCGCCAGCGGGTCTGCGGGGCGATGACGATGGCAGCATGTTCCATGGTGAGCGAGCGTTCGCTGCTCCGGTCGATATCGGCCGCAGCGGCTTCGATGTGTTGGGCAAAGGCGAGATCGAGCTCATGCGTCTCGACGGGATTGTCAGCGGAGTCGGTGATGACGGTCGTGACGTAGGCGGCGCTGATGTCGTCGGTGAGGAGTGTGGCAGGGGAAGCGACGACGGGTGCAGGTGCCGAGTCGAGATAATCGGCATCGGTGGGCAAAAAAAGCGGCGCCGACATGGGAGCAATCGGATCGCTGGGGAGTGTGAGGGGGGTGGATGCGACGGTGGGAATGGGCGATGTGGCGCCGAGAATGGCAAATTGGACCGTCTCGTCACCGCGCAAGACCGTGCGTATCGAATCGCGCATCTCGAGGATGCTGGTGAACCGGTCGGCGGGGGCAAGCTGGAGTGCGGTCGAGATGATGGCTGCCGTATTGGCCGAAATCGCCGGCACGAGCTCGCGGATGGGGGTATAGGTAAAGGGCTTGTGGCCACGCGGATCGCGCCCGCTGAGCAGATGATGCATGGTAGCGCCGAGTGCATAGATGTCGGCAGATGGCGAGATGTCGCCGCGGTACTGCTCGGGCGGGGCATAGCCGGGCGTGCCCATGATGTTGCCGCGTTGGCTATTGGTGAAGCGCGCGATGCCGAAGTCGATCATGGTGACCGTGCCGTCCGAGTCGTACATGATGTTGGACGGTTTGACGTCGCGGAAGATGACCGGGTTGGCCTGGTTGTGCAGATAGTGCAGGATATCGCAGACCTGATTGGCGATGCTCAACACGGTTGATTCGTCGAGCCTACCGCGTTGGCGCAGGATGTCTTCGAGATCGGTGCCACGGACGTAGTCCATCACGATGTAGACGCGACCGTTGTCGATGATACAGCTATAAAAGCGCGGAATCCCCGGGTGGGCGAGGGTCGCGAGAAGTCGTGCTTCGATGGCACAGCGTTGGAATGCCTCGACCGTGCGTTGGGGATCGAGCGGCAGCATGATTTCTTTGATGGCATAGATGCGATGCGTGCTGTCGTCGATGGCCTCGAAGATGACCGCTTGGCCGCCGGTCTTGACGAGGCGTGTGAGCGAGTAGCGCACCGCACCGTCGACAAACGAGAGGGCATGCCCACAAAAACGGCACGTGTCGGCACGACGCGGGTTGATGCGTCGGCAACTCGGGCAGAGGATGTCGGAACGGCTGGTCATGCCAGGATGCCTCGATGTCTCAGGAACGGCGGTCGAAAATCGCCAGCGTCTCGAAGTGTGGGGTCTGCGGGAACATGTCGTAGCCGATGAGTGATGTCAGCTCGTAGCCCTCGGCGAGGAGTTTGGCATCCTCGATTTGAGACAAAGGATTGCACGAGACGTAGACGACACGTTGTGGCCGGTGACGGAGAATTTCTTTACAGACGGGAACACCCAACCCGACCCTCGGTGGGTCTACGACCATTGTATCAAATGTGCGGTTGGTATTTCTTAAGAATTCAGCCACATCGGCGACTTCGGCAGTGACATTGGTATGGTGGTTGGTCTGGATGTTTGCTTGGCAGAGGTCGATACTCTCGGCGAATGATTCGACACAATGGACAGACTGGGCGGTTGCGGCGAGATGCAGGGCGATGGTGCCGACGCCACCATACAGGTCGGCGACGTGTTGGCCGGCCGGCACGGCAGCACCGATGTGGGCGAGCATGTCAGCGAGCAAATAGACGTTGTTTTGGAAGAATGTATTGGGGCCAATGTGTAAGGTATTTGCACCGATGCGCATGGGCAACAGTGGTGAGCCCCAGTGTTTGTAGGGGGTCCCAAACGAGACATCGGCGGGTGAGTCGTTGCGCAACCAATGGATACCGACGATGGCCGGATTGGCCAGGGCAGCCTGGGCGACGGATGCGATGGCGGCCTCGGCGTTGTCGTCGGGTGCAGCGGTGATGAAGGCCAGCATGTAGCGGTCATCGGGGCTACGGCGGACAACGATATAGCGCAGGATGCCTTCGTGGCTGCGCAGATTGTAATCGGGGACGCCGGCGGCGATGAGTTGTTGCCAAATGGCGTGCGCAATCGCAAAAGCATCGGTGGGGATGAGATGGCAGGTGGTCAGGTCTATGATGTAGTTAAACTTGCCCCCGCGGCGCAGTCCGAAGCGCCCTTTGCTGGCGATGAAATCCATGCGGGTGCGGTAGTGCAACGGGTCAGGCGATGCAACGACGGTAGGGGTGGGGATTGTGCTGGGCAGCCTATCAGCCCAGAGGGCGATGAGGGCCTGGGTTTTGGCGGCGATTTGGTCGGGGTAGCTGATATCTTGGAAGGTGCACCCGCCGCACATGTCACTCGGTGGTGCATGTGGGCAGAGTGGGGTGATTTTGGCGGCGTTTTTCGCATGGAGGATGATTTCGCGGCGGAACAATTTGGGTGTCAGCATAACGGCCTTTTGTTGATGCGAGTCTGTCTAGTGTAACTGATAAATCATGCCGTCCCGGACGTGTCGGTGACGCGGGGCGTGGCCGCGCGGGCCGCCGGAGGCGGTTTTGTCACGATGCATAATGCAGAGCAAATGGGAACATCATCTCTGCTTAAGGTGATTGCGCTATAGTACGTGGTACGTGGGCATGGTAGCCGACGCTAGCGCGCATTGTTGCCTTTCTGGCGATTTCGCAAGAGAAAGACCCCTATGCAATCTCCCAAACGAATCCTGATTTTGACGACGGATGCCGGCAGTGGGCATCGCAGTGCGGCCGCCGCGATTGAGCGTGAGGTCAGCCATCTGTGCGAGACGCGGGTAGTTAACCCGGCGCATCATCCGCTGGCGTCGACGTCTTTGGCCCAGGCCGAGAAGTTTTATCTCGAGATGGTCCGTGATGCGCCGGAGCACTATGACTTCGCGCATGCGATGACCGACGTGCCGGGTCTTGATTTGTTCCTCGAGTTTACTTTGTCGACGGCGGTGCGCAATTCGCTCGAGGCGATTTTGGCCGAATATCAGCCTGATGTGGTGGTCAGTGTCTATCCGTTGTTTACGCGCATCATCTCGCATATCCTCAAGCCGTCACAGCGACCGCGGTTAATGACCGTGGTCTGTGATCTGGGCAACGTGCATCGTGCCTGGTTCAATCGGGTCGACGATTGCGTGGCAGTGCCGACGGCGCTGGTGCGTGAAAAGGCACGGAAATGTGGGATCGATGCACAAAAAATCGTCCACACCGGTTTGCCCATCGACACCGGCTATCGTGCCATGCGTGCGCCCAAGGCTGAGCTCCGCCGTGACCTCGGCTGGGACCCCGAGTTGCCCACCCTGTTGTTGCTGAGTGGCGGTGCAGGGGTCGGGCCGGTGCTCGAGATGGCGCAGGCGGTCGATGCACACACATTGCCGTGCCAAATTGCCATTGTGGCCGGCCGCAATAACGATTTGGCGGCAGCGTTGCGGGCACAGACGTGGCGCAACCCGACGCATGTCTATGATTTTGTGCCGTTAGTCGATTTGGTGCACGCAACCGATATTGTCGCCTCGAAGGCCGGTGGCTTGACGGTCAGTGAGTGTATGGCGGCTGGCAAACCGATGGTTTTTTATGGGGAGGCGCCGGGCCAAGAAGGCGGCAATCGGACGTATGTGATTGCCCACGACGCCGGATTGTGGGCCGAAAACGCGCGCAACTTTGTTGATTATTGTCATATTTTGTTGGCCAGCCCGGCCTTGCGCGCGTCGATGTCGGATGCCGCCCGGCGCATCGGCTACCCAGATGCAGCAGGAGCAGTGGGCCGCGAGGTCGAACGGCTTTTGCAGATGGGCCCCGTGATGGGTGCAGGGCGCACCAAAAAGCCTAGCCCACTGGTGGTGCCGGTCGAACGTTAGCCGTTGGGACGGCGCCAGACCCGTGCAGCAGCACCGAGAC
>JBFYTT010000100.1:0-2930 GCA_041300425.1 Roseiflexaceae bacterium | reverse complement strand
CATCCCCGCACCGTTGCCCCTGCCCCTCGATCGCGTCGGCGCTGCCCTGCAAGCGAGCTGGCAGGGGCGGGCGGCGGATGTAGCAGGCCTGTTGCCGCCGGATGACCCTGACGTGGTCGAGATCCAACTGACCCGTGCCGATGCGCTCCGCACCCTCGATAATCGTGACGGGGCCAAGCGACTGTTTGGCGATACGCTTGTCGATCGCCGCAATCCGGTCGAGTGGGCCTGGCAATGGCTCAAACCCGCTCCGATGCGCGAGATTGACGTGGGCAACGACCTCGACATCGGCTACTTGCGCGGCTGTTACCTGGGCGAGGGCGACGCTGTGCTCAACGTCAATCTGCGCTGGTGTAGCGACGGTGCGCAGTTCCGCTTCCCCGCGGCCGGCAATGGGTCGACACAACGACTGGCCCTGCGCGTCGACGGCCGCGGCTGGCCCAGCGATGTCGTCCCCCGTGGCCCCATCGAGGTCTGGCTCGACAACCGCGTCATCGGCACCTTCGCCGCCGATACCCCGCGCGTGCGGGTCGAAGTCATCGACCTGCCGGTCCAACCGGCTGGCGCTGATGTGGTGATTACGCTCCGTGGCCCGACGTTTGTGCCCGATGCCAACGACTACCGCAACCAGCGCGGCCCACTCACCGGTCAGATGCGCCAGCTGATGGTGCGCCTCGATTGGCTGACTATCCAATAACCAGTCCGCTATACTAGCACCAAGAGATTTCGAAAGGACGTGCCCATGACCACCCCCAACGCACAGAGCGTCCCCACGCGGAGCGAGGCCAACAGCGCCGATACCTGGGACCTGACCCTGATGTACGCCGACGACGCCGCATGGCGGACCGAGTTGGCCACCATCGATGGCCGCATCGACGCCATGAATGCCCTGGTCGGCACCATCAGCAACGGCGCTACGGCGCTGGTCACCGTCCTCAAAACACGTGAAGCCCTTATGACCGTCGCCCACCAACTCTATATCTATGCGCATTGCCGCTACGACAGCGATTCGGGCGATGCCACCGGTCAAGAGCTCAATGCCCAAGCACAGTCGATGGTCGCCAAAGCACAGGCAGCACTAGCGTTTGTCGAGCCCGAAATGTTGGCCCTGCCCGAGGCCCAGCTCCGCGGCTGGATCAGCGCCGACGCCACCCTGTCACAGTACGCCTATTACTTCGACGTCCTGCTCCGCAACCGGACGCACACCCGCTCGGCCGAGGTCGAGGGTGTGTTGGCGCAACTCAGCGAAGTCACGTCGGCGCCCTACGCCATCTTCGGCATGCTCAACAACACCGACATGACCTTTGGGTCGATTACCGACGAGGCCGGTGACACGGTCGAGTTGTCGCATGGTCGCTACGGCAAATATCTCGAAAGCAATGACCGCCGCGTCCGCAAAGACACCTTCCACACCTACTACAAATCCTTCACTGCCCACAAAAACACCCTGGCGATGACCTTGTCGCAGGGCGTCAAGTCCAACGTCGTCAACGCCCGCATCCGCGGCTACAACAGCGCCGTCGAAGCGGCCCTGGCGCCCAACGACATCCCGGTGCCGGTCTATCACAACCTGGTCAGCACGGTCAAAGCCAACCTGCCCAAGATGCACCGCTACTATGCGCTCCGCAAAAAGCTGATGAAGCTCGACGATCTGCGCATCTACGACCTCTACCCGCCCATCAACGCCGGCGTCGAGCTCAAGGTCGACTACCGCGAGGGCTGCCAGCTGGTGGCTGCCGCGCTGCGTCCGCTCGGCGCAGACTACGCTGCAGCGCTCGATATGGCGTACGAATCACGCTGGATCGACGTCTACGAAAACAAGGGCAAGCGCTCGGGCGCCTATAGCACCGGCTCGTACACGACCGCCCCGTATATCCTGCTCAACTACCAGAGCCGGCTCGACGACGTCTTTACACTGGCACACGAACTGGGCCACTCGATGCACTCGTTCTATACGCGCAAAACCCAGCCCTTGCACTACGGCGATTACACTATCTTTGTGGCCGAAGTCGCCTCGACCCTCAACGAGGCCCTGCTCGTCGCCCACCTGCTCAAGACCCGCAGCGAGCCCGAAGTACGCCGCCACCTCATTGTCCAGCAGCTCGAAGACATCCGCCGCACCCTGGTGCGTCAGACCATGTTTGCCGAGTTCGAGCTCGACATGCACACCCGCTCCGAAAACGACGAGCCACTGACCACCGAGGGCCTTACCGAGCGCTACTACCAGATGGTCAAGGACTACCACGGTCCGGCAGTGACCCTCGACGACGACATCGGCTACGAATGGTCGCGGATCCCGCACTTCTACTACAACTTCTATGTCTATCAGTACGCGACGGGCATCTCGGCAGCGTTGGCCTTGGCCGACAACGTCGAAAAGGGCGACCCGACCGCGGTCAAGAACTACCTCGGCTTCTTGAGCGGTGGATCATCCAAGTCGTCCATCGACCTGTTGCGTGGTGCCGGTGTGGATATGGCATCGCCCGCCCCGGTGCAGGCGGCCATGGACCGCTTCGACGCGTTGCTCGATCAGCTCGAAAAACTCGGTTAACACGGTTTTGGGCATGAGAAAACGGCAGCACGCATGCGTGCTGCCGTTCGTTTGTTTAACAGGGATTGCAACTGCCTTCGTTTTGTACAACAGGGCAAGGGGTGTCAGAAAAAGCACACCAGACACAGTGGTCATCCGGTTTGGGGATAATCGGTGCGGCACACTCCAGACAGCGGATGACGCGTTCGACGACGCGCACACGCATCGTCTCTTGGGATTGGGCGTTGCAATGCGGGCAAGTCAGGGTGGTCGTCAGGATGGGCATCGGGACCTCCGTCATGAGAGATCAGTTATCAGTTATCAGTTATCAGTTATCAGTTATCAGTTATCAGTTATCAGTTATCAGTTATCAGTTATCAGTTATCAGTTATCAGTTATC
>JBFYTT010000346.1:0-5612 GCA_041300425.1 Roseiflexaceae bacterium | reverse complement strand
TATATGGGGATGCCGATGTGCCCTGTTACAAAGTGGGCATGTACACGAGTGCGGCGCCGACGTACTTCCCCGCCTACGACGGCTACATCGACGGTGGCGTGGTCGCCAACAACCCGAGTGTAGCAGCCCTCGCGCATGCCATCGACACGCGCAAAAACCTCGATGCGCCCAAACTCGAGGACATCGCTTTGTGTTCGTTTGGGGCAGGCCGATCGTTGCGGTATGTCGAGGGTGATACGCTCGACTGGGGGTATGCGCAGTGGGCGCGGCCACTGGTCAACATCCTGATCAACGGGGTGATGGGTGTGGCCGATTATCAATGCAAACAATTTTTGCGCGAGCGATATTGGCGCCTCAACCCGACGTTCCCCGCAGGGGTCGACATCCAGCTCGACTCGGTCGAAGATGTGGGCTACCTGGTCGAAGTCGCCCAATCGGTCGATTTGAGCGAGACACTGCTGTGGATCGACCGCAGCTGGCAGTAAGCGCGCGCTAGAAGTTCCACGCGCTACGCATCATGGCAACCAGTTTGAGCGTGGTCAACATGGCCAAAGCTGCTGGCAGACTGGCGATCAAGACGACATAGACCAGCGTGCCGACGCGGGTCAAAAAATGCTCTTGGTTGATGATAAAGCGTGGCAACACTTTGGCTGCAATGGTATCGAACACGCCGTTCCACACAAAAAACGCCATCCCCAAAAACATCACAGCGATTGCAATCGCAATCAAAACGCCGAGAGTCATCATAGAACATGCTCCTTTTTGGGTGTTGATGGGCGTGTCAGGATGCGATAAAAGACCGCACCAACGGGCAACATGAGCCAGAAGCTGAGTAGCCGAAAGAGGATGGCGGCGCTGAGTGCCTCTTTCAGCGGGACATCTTGCAAGTGGAGCGTAAACGACAAGGCTGCCTCGACCGCGCCGCCTCCACCGGGCAAGATGGTAAACAAACTGACGATGAGCGACATACCATAGGCAGCCAACACATCGAAATACGGGACTTCGAGGCGGACGCTATACAACAATGCCGTCAACGCGGCAGCATGCAACACAAAGATGAGCATCTGCAACAGAATAATGCGTATCAGTCGCCACGGACGGGCTGAAAATACCGATCGGCTTTTGCCGATTTCTTCGACGACGAGCTCTATCGAACGCGTCTCCCAATCGATGCCGGCGCGTCCCACCAAGCGCCGCAGGGTCGCCAACCACGACAGCACCGTGCTGGTGGGTCGGGTGACGGCGATGACGACAGCAGTCGCGATAACACTTGTCAGCAACAACGCGGTGATAATTGGGAGGGTCGCCTGGTAATTGGCGGTAATCGTGATATACAGCAAGCCACCACTAAACAACAGGAGGGCGGCGCCGTTCCAACTCAATAACTCGGTGCCAGCGACAATCGCCACACTACTCGAAGGAAAACCACGCCGGCGCAAGGCGGCAACCAGAAATGCATATGCAGCCACACTCCCCATTGGGACGGTCTGATTGAGCAAAATACCGACCAACGCGGTGCCAGCGAGCCAGATAAATGTTTCGTTATGATCGAGGACGGCCAACACCGACCCATAAATAAGCCCAGCAGTGACGAAGCCCAGGATAATCGTCGCGAACGCAATAGCAACCCAGACCCGATCGGCGGTCTGCAATAAATACACCGCCTCGCTCAGTTCTGCTCGGGTGCTGTAGCCGAGCCAACCGATGAGTGCAATTAAGACAATACCGATAATCCATGACCAGGGAATTTTGTGCAACGTTTTGTCCATCGTATTGCCAAACACCACCGTTATCATACCATAGCGCGAATTGCCGTTCCGGTCGATTGGGCATGCCAGTGCGTTGGTTAGATACCGTCGGGGTGCTCGTGTGCATGCCCAAGATGGAAGTGCGGGTGGCTGTGTGGGACACCTTCGTGATGGTGATGGTGGGCATGTACGAGGTTGGCCGCGAGCAATAAGTCATGATTGCGGAGCAGGTTTGCTGGTGTGTCGTGGGCCACAATTGCCCCGTGTTGGAAGATGTACGCGTCATCTGCGATGTCGGGCACCGTGTCGAGGTCGTGGGTGGCGGTGACGATGGTTTTGCCGGAGTTGGCCCATCCGACCAAGAAGTCGACGACCATGCTCTGGCTTTTGGGATCGAGGGCGGCAGTTGGTTCGTCGAGCAGGATGACCTCGGGGTCGAGGATGAGCACCGATGCAATGGCGACGCGCTTCTTTTCGCCGCCCGAGAGGCGATGTGGTGCTCGGTCGCGCAGGTGCGTGATCTCGAGCATGTCGAGCGTGTCGGCGACCGAGCGGGTTATTTTCTGCTTGTCCCAGCGCATCTGCAACGGTCCGAAGGCGACTTCGTCGTAGACGGTCGGGTTGAACAACTGCACATCGGGATTTTGAAAGACAAATGCCACCCTGCGCCGAAAGGCGTGCGCGTAGGCATCCTCCATCAGATGATGCTCGTCGAGGGGCTCGCCGAACGCCGTTATCGTGCCGCTTTTGGGGAAATATAAGCCGTCCAAAATGCGCAACAAGGTCGATTTGCCGGATCCATTGGCGCCCATGATTGCGACGCGCTGACCGCGCACAATCGACATCGACACGTCGCGCAATGCAGGTTGTGCGGTGTTGGCGTAGTCATATCGGATGTTGTCGAGTGTAAATATCGCGTCCATGGTGCCCTCGTCTAGACGTAACCGAACCAGATGCCAGATACGATGATGATGAAAATAATTGGAATGGCAATGTAATCGTTGCGCCCCAGGCGGAACTCGTCGAGCGTATACACCTCACCGCGAAAGCCACGCGACAGCATCGCCAAATAGACATCGTTACTCAATTGAAAGCTTTTGCTCAGCAGGACACCAACGGTCGCCGAAGCCAGACGTCGTGCATCGGCACTACTGAGCGTGCCGATGACCCGGCTCTGCCGTGCTTCGAACATATCGCTCGCAGATTGCAGCATGAGAAAGATGTAGCGGTACGTCATCCCCAAGATGACCACGACCGTGGTGGGCACGCCGACGATGCGCATTGACTTCATTACCTGTATCCATGGTGTGGTCATCACAAGCAGCACCGAGAACGTAATGCTCACCTCAGACCGCAAAATCAACAGTGCGGCGCTGCGTAGACCATAGCTGCTGACCTCCCAGCCGAGCCAGGGGACCGTCGCCAGGCTCGGACCAGGAGTGAGAAAAATCGCTGGACCGGCAATCAATCCGCTAAAGACGAACATGCCGATCCAGACCGGCGAGAGCGATCGGAACGGGATGCGCGATACCAGTGCGAGGCAGAGTGCCAGCACTGCGATAGCCACGACCACCGACAAATTGCGCGAAGCGGCTGAGCAGATGATGAAGCCCAGCATCGCCACGAGTTTGACGCGTGGGTCCAGGCGTTGCAAAAGCCCGCCACCCTCGGCGAGCTGCTCGGCGTAGAGCGAGCGCTCGAGAGTTTCGGCGAGCGCATCGATGGTCCGTTGTATAAAATTGCCACGGCGCTTGCCGTGATGTGCCTCACCGCCCATGCAGGGACTCCTCGATAGAAAACGGGACGTATGTGCGATACGTCCCGTCTGGGTGTGCGCCGAGGCGCACGGTCGTAGAATTAGGGGTTGGATTGTTCGTTGCGACGCGTAATGCGTCCGGCGATGTAAGTCGATATGAGCATGGTCAAAATAATCAGACCGACGCCCATGATACCAGATAACAGATACCCCAGCTGTTCAGACGAAATGAATGGCACGACGTAGTCTGGGACCGGTGACTTCCAGATTGCTGCATACTGCAGAAGCCCAGTTGGTGCGGCGGTTATTGTTTGTCCGCCGTCGAGTTCGACAAGTTCTTCGGCACTCCATTCGCCCCAGGCCGTCCCAGCAACAATCAAGCCCAGCGGAGACAAGACGAACAAGACAGCAATGATCAGCCACATCCGGCGCGCACCCTGCCAGCCCGATGCGACTGCTGCATGGGTCCCCGCTGGGATGCCCGTCTGTGCAATGCTCAGCAGACTGATGTCGTTCTTTTGGAGGTACCCAATGACACCAGCAGTCACAATCAACTCGGCGAAGCCGGCGATGCCGATATGGCCAATCATCATGGCAGGGATGGCGATGTCGAGTGGGTATGGTGCATACAACGGTGCGCCGTTGCTATCCGTGAAGAACATCGGCTGGATACCAAACAGCACGGCCGTGGCGAACGCCGCAGCATTGATTGACAGATACCCGGCAATGCCGGCAGCAATCACCCGCCGTCGTGCATCGACCGCACTATTGCCAGCAACGATGCGGTTTGCGTAATGGCCGACAAAGACGCCAACAATTGCGATGGTGAAGGAGTTGGCACCAATTGCCAAGACACCACCGTCGCCAAAGAACACCGCTTGGATGATGAGTGCAATCGAAACCGATATCACCGCAGCCCATGGCCCGAGCACAATGGCCGCGAGCGCCGCACCAGTCGCGTGACCAGTAGTCCCGCCAGGCAGGGGCAGGTTGAACATCATAATGATGAACGAGAAGGCAGCAAAGACGGACAGCAGTGGGACCATCCGCATCGAGAGGGTTTTTTTGATGCGTGCGCTGGCAACGTACCAAAACGGTGTCGCAGCGGCAAACATGGCGACACAGGTGGAAGGACTCAGATAGCCATCGGGGATGTGCATAGACAACTCCTTTGTGATTCGAGCGAATCAGAGGCACCAAGGTGGTGGCTCATTCAGAAGTGATGCGATTTATAGCAGACACTCATCTTTGCTACGTATGGTAACAGGCTGTGGATGTATGGCGGTACGAATTGGATGAGAGGTTATTGAGAAGGGTCGTCCAGCAGCTTTTCGACGATGACGACATCACGCCAGTTGCCCTCGAGCTGAGCATGCCGCTGGTAGATGCCGACTTCGCGGAAACCGGCACGTGCCAACATCCGTCGGCTCGCAGTGTTTTCGACGAATACCCGCGACAACACCTTCCAATACCCATGCGTCTGTGCGGCTTGACACAACCCGTCCATCAACACGACGCCAATGCCTTGCCCGCGCCAACTACGCTCGATATAAATCGAAAACTCCGCCACACCGGCATAACACGCCCGTTCACGGTAGGCCGACGTGCTGGCAAAACCGACAACATCACGGGCCACGGTGGCCACCATGCACGGGAACTGACTGGATGTCACCACGGGCAACAGTTCGTCTGGGGTCCGCAACCGGGTCTCGAAGGTCGCAATACGATCGGCAATCCCTTGATTGTAGATACGGGTAACCACATCGACGTCAGTGTCGCGCGCGCTCCGGACTGCGATTGTAAGCATGCTGATTAGCCCTTGGGTGCGAGGATGGCGCGTATCTGTTGTGCGTGCGTCTGATCGTGGGCGGCGAACGATGTCAGGAGCTGGCCGAGGGTGACCTCTTGACCGGTATAGCGCACTCCAATACGGCTGAGCTCATCGGGAGCAATGGTGCTCAGGCCGTCAACGGTGGCCCGGCGCAGGTCGGCGAACGCCGTCAGCACGTCAGCGAGTGTGCGTCGCGCGTAGCCGGCAGCGGTTACCGCTGCATCGGGATCGAACCGCACAAATTGTGGGCGCTCTTCGGCCAGAATCCGATCGATGC
>JBFYTT010000068.1:0-3881 GCA_041300425.1 Roseiflexaceae bacterium | reverse complement strand
TCCATGTACGCTTATTTGGCGGAAGCCCCGAAAAAGCGGCGCAAATGGTGCGCTACGTCAATGTGACCCAAAAAGCAGACGTCCGCTACTGGGCCATTGGGAACGAGCCCGACTTGTTTGTCAAAAAACGTGGCGCAAAGGCATACGCAGTATCAGATTATGCGCGTGATTTTGTGGCATACCGCGAAGCGATGCGTGCGGTCGATCCAACCATTGTTGTTCTTGGACCGGAACTCAGCCAATTCGGCCCTGATGATGGGTACCCACGCGATGCAACGGGCACCTACTGGCTACGTGGATTTCTCGAACGTGTCCCCGATGTCGAGATTGTATCGTTGCATCGCTACCCCTTCGGACAAAGTAGCGTGTCGAAGCGACAACTGGCTGACGAACCCGAACGGTGGACTGCGTCGCTTGCGTATGTACGATCGGTCATGCGCTCGGTGTTGGGGAAAGAGCTCCCAATCGCCGTCACCGAGGCAAACTCCGATTGGAGCGGGCGCGTCGATGACGAGACCGGTACCAATTCATGGCGCAATGCACTCTGGTGGGCTGCTGTCCTCGCACGGTTGATTGTTGCCGACGTGGTCATGGTGCATCAGTTCTGTCTCGGGGCAATTTCGGCACAAGGCATAGGATTGTTCGGTCCGGTATCGTACAACAGCGGTCCATTACCGATCGCAGAGGTCTATCGGCTGTTCCGATTATTCGGTCAGACACGCATTCACGCAGACCACGGCGCTACCGGTTTGCATATGGTGGCCGCGCGGCGTGATGATGGCGCGCTGACGGTGGTGGTTGTGAATACGCAGGCAAGAGCGGTGACGGTGCCACTGACCATAGCCAACAACGAGTATACGCAGGCACAGGTACGGCGCTTTGGGGTGGATACGCACTTTGGTGAAGTGGGGCAATACAACCTGGCTGACCCATTGATGGTGCCAGCCGAAACAGCAACACTCTTGGTGTTTGGCGCTTCGTAAGGCCGTAGAGGCTCTCGCAGATCGACACGGCATCGTGTCACAACAAACCCTGCCATGACGTCCGCGTCTGTGGCAGGGTTTGCTCGTGTTTCGTAGGACAGATGCTACCGGTGTCTTCGCTGCATAAACCAACGAATCCCCAAATAGACGAGCAAACCAAATGGTCCCGCCATAAAGACACAAGCCAACATATGGACACGAGCCACACTGGTATTTCACGTTCTTGGGCATCAAGGTACACCCAGCGACCGACCCACAAATCAAATGCCAAAAAGTGGATCCATGCCGTCGTCGCCCCGGCATCGCTGGACAACAACGTTTGTATGATGGGCAGGGTAGGATTGGCGAGTTGCGGCAAAATGCTGAGCAGATTGGGCACAACCAATACGCTATAGAGCAGCGCGATGGGCACGATAAAGGCAGTCGATGCCATCACCCGGCGAGTTGCCGGCCATCCTGGTGCGAAAATCATCAGTACCCAAAACGGAATCACCAACAGGTTACTCGCTTGAAAAATCATTTCCATGAGATCCTCAATTGCGACTTATGGGGTGGCGGTTGGAGCGGCTACCGTCGCAGTCGCAGGGACGCTGGTTGCAGCGGTCGTCGCTGTAGCTGGTATCGTTGTTGCCGCTGGTGTTTCACTCGCAGGAGCAGGTGTGGCCGTGCCGGGCACGGCAGTGAATTGGGCGGTTGCAGACGCAACAGCCAAGTCAGGTGTCGCAGTTTCTGCGACGGCTGTCTCGGTCACCGCTGGTTCTGTGGCAGTCGGTGGGATTGCAGTCGGTTGTACTGGCGCAGCAGTCGGTTGTGCTGGCGCAACAGTCGGTTGCGGTTTGACCGGTGCAGGTTGGACCGGTACCGCAGTTGGTGGGACTGTCGCCGCCATGGTTGCAGTTGGTTGGGTGCTCATGGTAGCCGCTACCGCCGTATTGATGGCGTCTTGGGCAACCTGGGTGGCAACAAGTGCCGTTGCCACTTGCGTTTGGATACGTTGTTCGTCGCTCTGTCCACAGGCCGCGAGGGTCAGTGCGAGCACAGTCGTTATGAGGATGTGTTTGGTTTGCATTTACTACTCCGTGTCGTATGAACTGCTTTCATCATACAACAAGAATGTGAGGAAGTGTGCAACAACGTATAGTTACCCCAATGGCTGGTGCTCGAGTAGTTGCGTTGAGAGAGTGAGTACATCTGCTGGCCAGAAGACCTCTGGTCGCGGATGTCTGGACCGCGGGTTATCTGGGCTCGGGCGGCACTGGAGCAACGCGTCGACCCACGTTTGTGGGACCGCTTCGCGACCATGCACTGCACCGAGGATCGCGCCACAAATTGCTGCGTTTGTGTCGGTATCACCGCCCTGCATGACTGTGTCTTGGACGCCACCGCGGAACGAATCCGCATGCAAGAGTTGCCATAGCGCATTTTGAAAAGCAATCAACACCCAGCCCTGCTGGTGGGTGTACGTCGCTGGACGTTGCGTTGCAGCTGCGCTGATGACGGTCAACAAAGTTTCTGGTGCGTTGCGCTCATGTGCCCACTGCACAATCAGATCGTACAGTTCTTGCGCCGTACAGCCAGTCCGAATGACATGCGCGATCGCCATTGCAAACAGCGCACTCGCAGCCCGTGGCACCGCGTGGGGGTGGGTGAGGGCCGCATCTGCATCAGCCCATTGCGCGACGGTCTCGGCGGGATATTGTGCGCCAAAAATACCCAACGGGCTGATGCGCATCAACGCACCGTTGGCCTGCGTATCGGGATTGGGCCTCCCCGAGAGCGCTGAACTGGTGGCATATCCCATGTCAAACGGGTGAGAATCCTTCCAGTGGACATATGCCTCGTAGGCCGCATCTGGGGCATACGTTCCCTTTGAAATGAGGCACCGTGCCAACATGAGTGCCATCTCGCTGTCATCGGTGAGTTGCCCGGCGAGGTTGTTCCATGTCCCGCCATCGGCGAGTTCCGTCACACCGTTCGGATACCGCTGTCTGATGGACTCTGGCCGTTGAAATTCGACCAACCCACCTAATGAGTCCCCAGCAAACTGCCCGAGTAAACACCCTTGAGCGCGTGAAAGAGGAGTGATTGTCATTGGTCTTGATTGCATGTAGCCTCCACACAAATACGTCTGTGTGGAGATTACCATAAAATACACATAAACGCAATACTGTTATTTATACCGAAGGGTCATTTTCGCCATACGTTTTCATCAGGAGCCGTTTGCGTGTGAGATGCACTGAGTACAAATCATGGAGAATCGTCTGATACGATGGAGGGGAATGGACAATAAGAAGGAACGCAACCACATGCCTGAAACACTGATGATTCTGATTTCGGGTCCCTACATGACAGGGACAAACGGTGACGAAGCGGCGATCGCAAACAACCTCAAAACAATGGAATCGTATGCGTTGCCGATTTTTGAAAAGGGGCATATCGCGGTCGTCGGTGAATGGCTCGCCTGGCCTGTGATACGCAACGCAGGGGGTGATTCGCATACATCGGAACAATTCCGCACCTATCAATACCCGGTTGCACACCGCCTCCTCGAAAAATGCGATGCGGTGTTGCGTATCCCAGGTGAATCTCGCGGAGCCGATTTGGAGATGGCCAAGGCAAAAGAACTGGGAAAGCGGATTTTTTATAGTATTGATGAAATCCCAACGCTCTCGGGTTCTGGAGCGAAAAACAGGTAATTAGTATTGCGGAGGATTTTGCAAGCCTCGGAAAAGCACGTCATGTAGGGCGTACATATCAGTCTAGTACAAAACAAAAAAACCTTGATTTCTCAAGGTTTTTTGCGCATTGTGGTGGAGATGGGGGGAGTCGAACCCCCGTCCAAAATAGGCGAACTGGGAGCATCTACACGTGTAGTCAGTCGTTTGTTTTAACCGGATG
>JBFYTT010000044.1:0-3709 GCA_041300425.1 Roseiflexaceae bacterium | reverse complement strand
GTATTGCTCCGAGACTTCGATTTCGACCTGTTCGATGGGTTCCATCCGCTGCTCGTCGATGACACGGAAGATGACCTCTGGCTTCGATACCTGGAACTCATAGCCTTCGCGGCGCATGTTTTCGATGAGGATGGTCAAATGCAACTCACCGCGGCCAGATACCGTGAAGGCATCAGGGACATCGGTGTCTTCGACACGCAGGGCCACGTCGCGCTCGCGCTCGGCGTACAAGCGATCGCGGATTTTGCGGGAGGTGACATGTTGGCCTTCACGCCCGGCAAATGGGCTCGTGTTGACACCAAATGTCATGTTGACGGTGGGTTCTTCGACGGCCAGCACCGGGAGCTGCTCGGGCGTGGTTGGATCAGCAATGGTGTCGCCGATCATGCCATCGGCAATGCCCGCGATAGCGATGATGTCACCCGCGGTGGCTTCTTCGACTTCGGCGCGGTTCAGACCGACGTACTGGAATATCTGGATGATTTTCGAAGGCTTCATTTCGCCGTCGTGATCAAACTTGATGACCGACATACCTTTGTTCATTGAGCCACGACGAATGCGGCCCATCATGATTTTGCCGCGGTAGTCGTCGTAGAACGTGTTGGTGACCAGCATCTGCAGCGGTGCGTCTGGATCGACGTCTGGAGCAGGGATGTGGTTGATGATGGCATCGAACAATGGCTCGAGCGAATCGTTGAGATTATCGAAGTCTGTACCTGCGATCCCATTGATGGCGCTGGCGTAGATCGTGTGGAACTCGGCTTGCTCGTCGGTAGCACCCAGCTCGACAAACAGGTCGAACGTCTCGTTGACGACCCATTGTGGGCGTGCGTTGGGGCGGTCGATTTTGTTGACCACGACGATTGCCTTGTGACCAGCCTGGAGTGCCTTGCGCAACACAAAGCGTGTCTGCGGCATGGGGCCATCAACTGCGTCGACCAGCAACAACACGCCGTCGACCATGTTCATCACACGTTCGACCTCACCACCGAAGTCAGCGTGACCTGGGGTGTCGACGATGTTGATTTTGTTGCCCTTGTACATCACAGCGGTGTTTTTGGCCATGATGGTGATGCCACGCTCGCGCTCGAGATCATTCGAGTCCATCACGCGCTCGGCCATCTGCTGGTTATCTCGGAAGATACGGGATTGGCGTAGCAGACCGTCTACGAGGGTCGTCTTGCCGTGGTCAACGTGCGCAATAATCGCAACATTGCGCAATTCTGTTCGCTTCATACTTGCTCCCACACAACATACAAACGCCACGACCTCCGAGGTCGAGGCGCAACAATGCATCACTAACTGCATGTAGTGTACCACAATCTGTCGTTGTGGGGGGAACGTACCGATGCATGTGTAATCGATGAGTTGTCCACACACGACCGTCTATAAGAAGAACAAACATATTCATAGGAGAAATAGCAGCAGATAGTATGTCGTGTGGATATGTAGATAGGCGGGTTTTGGACCATTGGTACGTGTTTGCTCGGAAGATCAATGTGTGCATGGTGTTCCACACGCATCAACACCCACGTAAACTGGTAGCCATTCATCCACATTGTATACACGCTGCTCCACGAACAACGGGCTGTTGTATCCACAAAAGCAGTGGATAACGTATTTTGTTGCTCTCGTAAGGCAGTGATAACCCGGTGTTGTACACGTGTTATGCACAGCACAAAAAGACGTGAAGAAGCGGTTTATGGGCACACTACACTGACAAATCAATACGAACATATGTTTTTGTTTTATGGAGGTACGTAGAGTGCGTTGGAGTGCAGAACTTTCCACAATTCCATGAGTTATCCACAAAAACACCCCAAGTTATGCACATTGGAGTGTAAAACCATATCAGATTGGGTGTTTTTGCGCCAAGGCATCGCTATGCGTTGGGCGGGTTTTTCTTGGAATCATCCTCGTCGTCGAGCGAATTAATGAAGTCTTTGAACATCGACAGTGATTCGTCAGACACCGGGGCATCGGTCGGCCCAGTGGCCGCATCGGTGCTCGGTTTTGGCTCGGTTTCGCTGACGGTAGGTGACGCCCGAAAGAGCGGTGGCTCTTGTTGTTCGTCGCCATCGAACGGGACCGATGCTTGTTCGAACACATGTGGCGCCACAAATATAGGCACATGAGCGCGCAGGGCGAGAGCAATGGCATCGCTGGTACGTGCGTCTATCTCGAAGGTGCGTTGTGGGGTTTGCACCAAGATGCGCGCATAAAATGTCGTCTCTTGGATATCGTTAATCAGCACATGCACAATCTCGGCATCGAGCTCTTGAAAGATCGTGCGCATCAGATCGTGGGTCATTGGGCGTGTCGGTGTGAGGTTTTGGAGGACAAACGAAATCGCATCGGCCTCGAACTGCCCTATCCAAATAGGGAGGTAGCGCCGACTATCGGTCTCGCGCAGTACTACGACGCGGTTTTGGGTGAGCAGACTCACGCGTACACTATCGACGTTGACTTGAATCATAGCGCGTATCCTTTAATCAGAATCCCCGTAGGATCATACCTACAGTATACGTCAGATAGTACAGAAAAGAAGGGGTTTGTGCGCATCAGAGCGCAGATGATTGACACCAACTATCTTGCGTCGTATGATGCATGAAGCCGTGGTTGCCCGCCCGTTGTGAAGACCAAAATGATTATACCGCAGCCATCGACACCAACGATTGTCACCAAAATTCAGCTGCTCCGGCAACAGGAAGTAGCAGCACGATATCGCGTGTGGTCCATCCTAGACGCACTCCCACTCAGCGCGGAAGCCAAAACATGGCTGGCACCGCGTATCTTGCGTGAAGCAATCGTTGCGCAACAGAAAGCCGCGCAATCGGCACGTGCGGTCTTTCAAGGCCAAGCGATACAACCGACAGCCGCGCCCTCTACCACCCAAATCCGTAGAAAAACACTCATGGTCGACGCACTCATCGAGCCGCGTTTGGCCGGACATGTGACCAGTGCGGTCTTGATCGTATCCATCCTGTTGTTTGGGCAGACACTGGTCAACAAAAGCGGTCTCGAATACGGATCGGGATTCTCGCGGTCGGCGAGTAGCGCCGAGATGACATTGCCCATCGACGCCCCACTACCACAGGTCAGCAGCGATTCTGAATTGACGGTACCGCACATGGTGACACCGCTCCCCAATGCGTTGCCGCCCTTTTTGTTCTACCATCGGATCCGCAGCCAAGATACACTCGGATCGATTGCAGCCGAATACCAGATGGACCCGCAAGTACTGTTTTGGGCCAACGGCTTACAGAACGGACGGGTCTTTATTGTGGGCAGCACGTTGCGCATCCCGCGGATGGCAGGGGTGTCGCATACGATTGCCGACGGCGAAACAATCAAAAGCATTGCCACGCAGTATCGTTCGTCACCCGACGCAATAACGTTGTTCCGCGCCAATCGGGTCACCCGCGACGAAGACCTGGTCGTCGACCGTGAGGTGTTTATCCCATTTGCGGTTCCTGCATACCCCGACGCAACCATCAACAAATACGGGAGCGCCGCCGGCATCGCTGGCATGGAGGCGATCGAGACCGTCACGGTGCTCGAAGACCAGACCAACCTACGCGGTGGGCCAGGTCGTGCCTACGACAAAATCGGCACACTGGCTGTCGGCCAACGCCTTATCCCGATTGGGCGCTACGGCAGTTGGATCAAACTCGAATACGCACCGGGCGAGCTCGGCTGGGTCAAAGGG
>JBFYTT010000043.1:0-6210 GCA_041300425.1 Roseiflexaceae bacterium | reverse complement strand
GCTATAATGTTGCATCACCGCTGTTAAGGAATGCAATGAACTTCTTTCGCCCGTCTCGTACCATCCCGACGACGACTTGGACCGCGTCTTCGCGTTGGGATCTCACGGTACAACGCTTTTTCATACTCATCGGCGGCCTCTTTCTGTTTGGCTTGGGCGAGGCATTCTTTATTCAATCGAATTTAGGGAACTCACCCTGGGCCGTGTTTGCCGGAGGGTTGAGCGAAATCACCGGGTATTCGATCGAATGGGCCACGTTCGGCATCAGCCTCGCGGTTGTGTTGCTGTGGATTCCGCTGCGTGAGAAGTTCGGCATCGGTCCGATTGCCAACACCATCGTCGTAGCTTGGGCGATGGGGGTGTGTCGGAGCTTCATCCCGTTGAATGCACCGGCGAACGACACCACACAAGTCGCGTCGTATGTAACCGGTGGGCTTTTCTTATTTCTTGGCATTATGTCTATCGGATTGGGGTCTGCGCTGTATATCACGTGTGGGCTCGGGGCGGGTCCACGACAAGGCCTGATGGCCGCGTTGCATCGCATCACTGGACAACCAGTCAGCCGGATCACGACGGCTCTCGAAGTCACAGTCTGTGTTATCGGCATCGCGCTCGGGGGCAAATACGGCATCGGGACGCTTCTTTTTGCGGTGCTGGTTGGTCAGTCTGTGGCGATATGGTTCGGGGTGGTTGGTAGACTCGGGGCAGTTAATGACACCAAAGACCACAGCGACGACGAGCCGACTGCTGCAGTAGACGGATAGATAATACAGACACAACACCTTTCACTCTCCGGAGACTGCGAGACCGGGCGATATCCCAGCACAGCTCGCAGCCTATCGTGCGCTGTGAATATTCGGATAGACGGTCATAGACATCAGAGCACTGTGAAAAGAGCGATACAAAATGATGGTGCGTACTGAATACGTTCGGTGAACCAACAACGTACTCAAAATTTTTCTGGAAGCACTGCAAAGAAAGGTCATTTTTTTGCATCATTTCATGAACAATCTCCGCCGTCAATACAAAGTAGTCGTTTTTGTTATTGTTGTCTGCTTGTGTCTGTTGCAAACTGGGACAACCTCGACAGCCGCCGCAATCACTGCCACCGATGTCTTGCAGCAACGTCAAGCGATGAACAGCAGTGCCATCAACGATATCCAAACAACGAGCACCGTCCCCTACTACACCATAAACGGCACGGTCAATCCCACCACCCGGACATTCACTGGCACACAAACAATTGTCTATACGAATCGCACGACTGCTTCACTCGCAAACATCGGGTTGCGCCTCTATCCAAATCTCACCGATGTGGGTGGCACCTGTATTCTCACGTCAGTTAAAGTCAACGGGCGAGCTGTAACCCCCATCTTCGTCCACAACGGTTCTTCGTCACCATCCCGCTTACAACGCCATTAGCAGCGGGCAAAAGCATCACACTGCTCATTGGTTTTACGACTACTGCGCCAACCGTCGATCCCGATCTGTTCGGCACCTTGGTTTGGGATGGCACGACGCTGTCTATGCCGTATGCATACCCGATGATTGCGTATCTCCGCGGCGGTGTATGGGACACTGCGATTCCTGATTCGAAAGGAGACATCGTCACAAGCGAAATTTCGCTCTATGATGTGACGCTGCGTGGGCCTTCGAGAGGCTATACGTTTGTGTCGACGGGTTCGACCGTATCGACGCAAACAGTAGGTTCCACACAAACTGTGCGCATCTACAGCGGGTTACAGCGTGACTTCGCGTTTGCGTTGACGAAACTCAGCAAAAAATCGCAAACCGTCGCCGGTACCACCATCAACGTCTACGGACCTGCCTCGCGTGCATCGGTGACCACTGCCGCCCTCGCGACTGCTGTTGCTGCAATCCCTATTTTCAATGCGAACATCGGTCAATATCCCTACAAGGAACTCGACATCATCAGTGTCGACGCAGGGGATTTCTGGGGCATCGAGTTCCCAGGATTCGTCCTCATCGAACAGGATCAGTACACGAACAATCCGAACTTCGAGCCCCTCATTGTCCACGAAGTGGGACATCAGTGGTTCTACAATATTATCGGCAACGATGTCCAACGCGATGCTTTTGTGGATGAAGGTTTGACCAACTACACCGAGCTCCTGTATCACCAGGCACTAAACGACCAACCGACGCAGCAGGTACCATCAGCTACTGGAAGGAAGACCTGGCGGCGTTGCGGGCAGCAGGCAACGATGCCATTGTTAACCAACCCATGAGTGCAATGTCCTACGATCAATATAGTACCTTGGTGTATAGCAAAGCAGCGCTGTACATCCACGCAGTTCGCCTGCAAATCGGTGAAAAGGCATTCTTCACTGCGCTGAAAAACTACTACACTGCCAGCAAATATCGTATTGTCGATGGAACTGCATTCCGAAGCGCAGCGCAGACTGCATGCAAGTGCAACCTGACGACACTGTATACGAAGTGGATTTTGCAGAAGTAACACCCGGCTGATTGTGTACCATTCAAACACAACACCCCGCTCGTGGGAGCGGGGTGTTGTTGCAATAATCAGAGCAGTGCCGCCACTGAGGAATTTGGCTACTGACGAACATTCGGTCGATATGGAGTGCATTCTTGACTTCTGGTTAGACGTACGTATCCAACATTCCATACGACTTGCGGTTTCGCTCTGCGACGCAGAGGTAACAGTGTCATTTTCGCATTCTCTGATAGACGTTGACACCGGCATGCAGATCACCCCCTCACAACGTGCGATGCGCGGGGGTTCCGTCGACTATGGAATTGGATAGCCGTCGTTGCCGGTGTGACTGTAGTCAGGATGGGTTAAGCGGTTGCGGTGTATGTGGGCGTTCCGACACTCTTCGCAATCTGGGTGAGCCGGAGTGCAGTGGCATTTCATTTCCCTATCGAGCACATGCAGTCATCGCTATGGCACACATACAATACACCCCCCTGCGCATGTCGCTGCGCGGGGGGTGCGGATTGTCTATTATGGCGTTGGGTACCCTGTCGGTTCTGGTGGCACGGTGGCCGGCAGAGGGTACGCAGTCGCGGTGTTTGTCGGCGTACCGACCATAATCGCAGTCTGTGTGAGGCGTAGCGCCGTCGCGGTCTGGTTGGCAGAGCGTGCAACGGCGGTCATCGTTTGTACCGCGAACGTCGGAGAGCGGCGTGCCATCCACGTGCGTGTGATTGCGAGTGCAGTGCGTGTACGCGTCATGCTTCTCGTCGGGCTGAGAAAGACCGTCGAAGTCGGCCGCGTCGGTGTAATCGTCGGTGATGGTGTGGTGGTACGTGTGAAGGTCCGGGTTACGGTGCTCGTCCGTGTCAACGTAAACGTCCGTGTGCGCGTCTGGGTTGGCGGGACCGTGATGGTCAGTGTCGCAGGTATGCGCGTACGAGTGAAATGGCTCGGCGTTGGGCTAAATGTTGCGGTAGCAGTGCGTATCTGCGTCGGGGTAGCAGAACGCAGTGGGTCGGGCGTCTCGGTCGGGAATGGAACGAGACGTGCTGTTTCGCGGTACAACGCAGCCAGCTTTTGCGGAGACAGCGCTTCCTGATAGACATAGACATCATCAATTGGATACGTGAGCCAATGACACAATGAAAAGTATGTGCAGTCTGGAGCGGACATACCTGGAACTTGCCCAATGACCAATGAAGGGCCGTAGCTCCAAGGGATCCCCCCAACTTCGTATATTACCTCACCGTCCTTCGCAATGGCGATACTGTCTGGTTTGACAACACAGCTATACATATGCCAACCAGGGGTAATATCAAAATTACCTAAAAATGCCCCCGCTTCGTACTCCGAAGGTCCCGCTGATGCAAGCTTCTTACCGCACCACATATTCCCTTCATGCATTCGCATCTCGAAGCCCGAATTATCAGCGTTATAACGCGACGCGATGAGGCCATTTAATTGTGTCAACATCACGCTGTTCTCAACGATGTTCATCCAGAGTGAGAGCGTAAATGTGTTCGCATTAGGCGGCATCGAAAGACTGAGTCCATTCCCTCTCGCAAAATTCACATACCCGCCGTCGTGTGCATCGTCAGCCTCGAGGACGATGTTCGGACAAGCGTCCTTTGTTGAACAAACAAATGGCTGTTGACCTGGCAGAATCCCTGGGAATTGGATTGCAGCGGGCATCAGCGGATCTGTTATTTGGTTATTTGTCTGCACGACACTCGGCCAGTAGCGTACCGACGCAATGAGGCCATCCAGGCCTGCCATCGTATCTACTCTGCGCCCGATCACCAGCGGAGAATTGGGTGCGCTAAAACCGCCAGTAACGATGTCTTTGGCAATGACTTGCCCATCACGCATAAGAACGCGTTCTCTCGTTGTGCTGTTGTACGAACACGAGTAGCTATGCATGTTGGCTTCACGTGCACTCGTCAGCGGACTCCCACGCATATCATCGCCTTAGTAACTACAGTTAGGACGATTTTCTCGGTCAACACCAATCACCAGATAGCGCCGCACTTGCCCCGGCAACCCCGCACTCACCCCGACATCATGGTGGTATGGTCGGTCACGACGCATCTGAACTGCGATGGTAAAATTCCCGCTCAGATTCACTGGTTCAGTACTTGTGAGTTCGTCACCTTTGGCCTCGCGGAATTTGAGCGCAAGGAACGGAATGGAACCGAATTGATCGCGTTCATATACGACTTCGGGACAGAATGGATTACGGCAGCCGGCAGTCACACCGTTCGTGCGGGTGAATTGAAATTGTGTCATCTGCGGTACAGAATCAAAGGTGTATGCACCAACGAGGTTATCATTCACTCGCAGACTCGTGCCACGTGGGATGGTCGTCGGCGTCACTCCTAACCCCAATGTGGCAGTGGGGAACACTTGGACGGGGTCGTCTGCGAGAACCTGTATCGATCCACCATAGCCAATATTTACCCACGATGCGCCACTCTGATTGTTTATTGTATCCCACAGTGGCGAACTACCGGTACCATAGGGAGAGCCCCAGATTACCACTCTCCCATCAGAGCGAAGGGCAATATTTTGGGTCTGCGACACGGTAATTTCAATGACCTTGGATCGCGCATCGATTGGGATGTCGAGCACCTCGTCAGGCTTTTTGGATGTGCCCCAGCCAACGACTTCTCCAGATTGTGTCACACCAAGACCATACACGTAGTCGGTTACCAAAGTAAAGTTGCTATCATGAGCGGACCTCGCACCTAAGCCGATATCAACGAGTGGGGGATACGATGCCGGTACAGCGATTGACGGGTCGTTGGTCCATACCGACCCATCTTCAAAAAGTACCGCACAAAGCGTGTCAGTGACCGCCACATCGCGGATTGTCTTTGTGAAGGTCGGCAATACGCATTTATTCGACCACAGCGCATTGTCGTGGCGCAGAATAATCATATTAATTTCGGTGGCCGAACCAAAAAAGTCTCTTTTGGGTGTTTGATCGACTTCGAATGCTTTGACGTTATTCAAAAATTCCGTTGGGATGATGTGCCGAGGGGCAGAATTTTGATGAAGTGTGTTGTCGGTGTATGGACATGTATCCCAGACCCACAAGGAGTGGTCGCGCTTCAACATAAAGCCCGCTGTTTGCGAAAACTTGACTTCCTTGACGTTTCCATACCACGAGTCGGGAGGAGTACACATAAATGTCCCCCCCCAGGTTTCAAAAACAAACGGTGAAGGACCACATATTTGGCCCCAATCACATTGAGCATCACCTTCGAGCGTCATCCTCCCGGTGTCGTCTACTGACGCTCTCAGTGACCCCTGACCGCGTGCGACAAAAGAGCGTGCACCTTCAGATTGTGTCAACACGTTCGAGATTTCATAGGTAATACTTCTCGCGACAAACGGTTGTGCAGTTGGAACTACGAGAGTCCTCGTCGGCGTCGGCGTCGGGAAATTCGTACGCGTTGGTGTACGCGTCGCAGCGAACCAGAGGGCACCACCGTTGTAGTGATTACTGTCCCACAACACGATACTAAAGTTGTTCCCCAATGCCATCCCCGAAATAGCCGGTGGGACGGTCATAGAACTAAAACTGTACCAATACTCAGCTTCGTCGGATGCAGCAAGTCCCCAGCCAAAACGAAAGTTAATGTTGTCTGCTACAGAAAGTCCCCAGCCGACGGGATAGCCCGCGTTGTTCACCGCAATAATCGTTTTGCCGCCCGCTGCAATCTGCGTATATTGACCATCGGGAACCG
>JBFYTT010000027.1:0-10470 GCA_041300425.1 Roseiflexaceae bacterium | reverse complement strand
GTTGAAACATTTTTTGTTGAACGCGTGTTTCTCATTGTAGCGGCCTCAATGTGGCGCTGTTATAATTATGACAACTAATCAACGCAAAACAGTCGTTGTGGCAATTGGTTTGGCTCCATCTTTGCGGAGTCCGTGTAGTGCAGTATTGGTATCTTGCACTGCTTGAGTTCATCACATGTTCGATGTCGCTGTGAGTTCGGTGTGGATGGCACCTGTCCGCACCGGGATCTTCTCATCGAGTTGGGTTGATATCACGGTGTGGACTGATATGAAGAGTAGTGGTGGATGTAGAAACGAGCGATGGATGCAAGAGTATCGTTGGAGTGCGATTATCTCTGTAAAAGTGGGATGTTGTGTTCTTCGATGCGATTCTCGGCGTCATCTTTGGATGCACTACGCAGATTCCATGGTGCATTGTTTTCGATCCCGGATGGTGTGGCCGCTGTGCTGTTCAGGTGCGTCCGTGCGCACCGCACGCCTGATGCCGCCGAATGCGCTAGTTGCGGTATTCGTTGTTCAGTTTCTGTACAGAACACTCTGCTAGAGTTATTTCACACCGTTCCGTGTGGAGTGGAACGGTGTAGTATTTAATCGTAGCGATTGGTTGTGTAGCACGATGTTTCCATATATTGATGTACGTTACGGTACGCCACCGCTACAGCCGCAGAGAAACAAACGCTGGTATGTGGTGATCATGGGTGCATTGGCACTGATGTTTTTGTATGATGTGCTGCAGACCCCACCGGAAAACAATCCGCGATTCACGGCAATTGGCGGTGTGGTGGATGCACAGCGTTGGAACATGCAGCAGGATCCGGTACTGAATATATCGGGTGAATGGCGCTTTACTGAACAAAACACTGCTATTGACACCCCTGTCGACAAAATGGGATATGTCACAGTTCCTGCACCCTTCCAGTATCGGCCCAGAGATGATGGTTCAGCAAAGGTTGGATTGTACCGGTTAACGGTCCAGTTGCCACCAGTCGAAACACTGGCACCCCTGGCGCTGAGCATCGAGAACATCGCATCGGCACATGCGTTGTATGTCGACGGGCAGCTCGTTGCCCAATCAGGACTAGCGGTAAACGATATCAGGAATTCTTTCCCGCTCAACCGTCCATACGTGGTTAATATACGGCCACGGAGCGACCAGCTCGACATCGCAATTGTCGTTGCAAATCCCGGAAATGCCGCGAAGGCGGGAATATTACGGTGGGTGCGGATTGGTGATGCAACTATCCTTCATGGCAATTTTCGATTCAGAGACAATATTGAATTTACGTTGGCCAGTATTTTTCTGTTGATCGCACTGATTCTTTTCCTTGTTCGTCGTGTGATGCCGCATTATCGCGGCATGGTATACCTTGCCTGTTTCTTGGGAGGATTGGCACTGTTCATCCTGTCGTCGGCTTCTTCGCACAAACTCATCTATGCATTATTACCTTTTGATGGGGAATATGCGTTTTTGACACAAGTACGCATGTATTATCTTTCGATAGTATCGTATGTGTTTTTTCTCTTTTTCATGAATCAACACTTCCCACGTACGTTGGATAAGCAATACCGGAATGCGATGACGATTGCTGGTGTGGTATGTGTCCTTGTTATTCTGTTTGGATCTATTGAGTTCATCACTACCTGGGAGTTATTGTTCTTTCTCTATCGGTTCTGCGTCTTAATCATCTTCTCCCTCATGATTTATCGCATCATGAAGCACGATTCATCAAATGTGCCGTATGCAGTACTGCTGCTCTACTTTTCGCTGTTTGTCTTTAGTGCCAAAAATTTCTTCTATTACCTCCAACTCGATAGCAGCCCACAAACGCCATACGTAGAGGTTTGTGTGGCGGTAGCAGTCATGATTCATATTGTGTTGCAGACATATCGGCATACCCATCAAGAACAGCTCAAACTCGCACTGGCATTTCACAACGCGCGCATCAAGCCCCATTTCCTGTTCAATGCGCTGAACGCTATCCATGATGCAATCTATGAAGAGCCCGAAACAGCACAAGAACTCTTGCTCTCCTTTAGTCAATTTTTGCGCAACCGATTCCGCTTTACTGACTTCAGTGCACTCGTCCCACTGAGCGAAGAAGTAGATATTCTCGACGCATACCTGCGTATAGAACACGATCGTTTTCGTGACCGGATTACTATCAATCGTCACATTGATCCAAAAGCACTGTCCTTTCTTGTCCCCCAGCTGTTGTTGCAACCACTTGTCGAAAATGCCATTCATCATGGGGTTCTCAAGCAACGGCGCGGAGGAACAGTGACGATACGCATTTCGTTGAATCCTGCCGCATCACGAATGCAGGTTGAAGTACAGGATACAGGTGTTGGGATTGCCCCTGAACACAGAGATGCGATATTGCATGGTGTTGTTCAAGACGGCGTTGGTGTCCTCAATATTCATTCGCGACTACTCCATTTGTACGGACAAGGCCTTGAGATACACAGTATTGTTGGTGAGGGCACGACAGTACGCTTCATAATCCCGCAGAGAGGGAACCCATAAAGAATGAATACGTTAGCGGTCATTCTTATCGACGACGAAGTTCGTGCAATCCATTCACTGTCGCGCATTCTTGCCCATTTTCCCGAAGTCCGGGTCGTGGCAACTTTTGATGACGCATTGGCTGCTTATGACTATTTATTGCTCAATGATGTGGATGGGGTATTCGCAGACATCGAAATGCCCGAGTTAAATGGCGTCGAGTTTGCCGAAAAACTTCTTGCTATACGACCACAGATACACATTGTCTTTACCACAGCGTATGCAGAATATGCGGTGAAAGCATTTGAACTTGCATCGCTTGATTATCTGCTCAAACCAGTGCATGTAGAGCGTCTGTCAAAAACGATTGCTCGGATGATGTATGCAGCGAAAAGACGGAGCGCCGACGGGTTCCTTGTCCGAACGACGCCGACGTTGTCTATTCATGATCAGCACGGTCAGGTATTGAACGTACGATGGCGGACCGAACGTGCCAAGCAACTGTTTGGCTACTTGCTCGTGCATGCGAACCAGCCTGTTCCACGAGATATACTGCTTGACGTGTTCTGGGATGGTTACGACATGACAAAGGCCGCGGCACAGCTGCATACCGCCGTCTATCTGATCCGAAAAACACTGCTGCCACTGGAAAGCGAAATACAGCTACACACGGTAAACAGCATGTACACGCTCAACGTGCCACCAACACGCGTAGACTTCCTCGAATTTCGTGCGCTGGCAGCGAGAATCGCTGATCCAAGTATTGATTTTGACGTGAAGGAAATCAGGGACTTACGGATCCTTGGCAGTGATATTCTCATTGATATCTCCGCCATCTGGATAGAGCCGTTCCGTGCAATGATGGATCAGTTGAAACAAGAGTTTATTATCAATATTATGTCACGTCACGCAAACCAAACGCATACACACCCGACGTTGAGCGCGGCATGTCGTCTCCTAGTGGCCGATTACATGCTCCATACCGATGATGATGAAAACGTCAGATTACTGATGAAGCGTGGTCTAGAGCGCAATGGCATAAAGAACGCAGACGCAATCATACAAGATGTCACCCGCAAGACCGAGTGACAATGTATCTGTACCACAACCGTGGTCTGCGCTTTTGTGTGTTGACGCGACGATAAATGTTGTGTCGGACTCACTGATGCAGAGTCAACATTGTGGTTCATGAGAAACAGAGATTGCGGCGTACACCTCCAATATGTAGTTAACCGTCGTTGCTTCAATAAACCGGTATCCACGAAGCACGCGTATCCTCGTGTCGCCAATGATGCGAGACGCGACGACAACCAACGATTCACACGACTTGACAAGTGTTACCACGCAAAGAGTATATTATAATGAGGAATTTTTTCTACGTGATGGTGATCATTTTCCCCTAGCACGAGACATGCCGACAGATACGCAGAATAGAGGAATAACCAACATTCAATGAAAGGAAATGGAATTATGAGTACATTCAGAGAAAAACTTACCGGCGGCACAAGAACTTCAGTCGGCGCAGCTGATGAAGTAATCCAAGTACTCTTGAATGATACCGATGGTTTGTCATCTATCTATGACTTATGTCTTGATGAAGATCCAGTCGTGGCAATGCGATCCAGTTATGTAGCTATGAAAGTAGCCATGCTCATGCCACAATCCGTTGCGCCTTTTGCCAATGATTTAATGAAGAATCTGCATCTGTATACCCAGCAAGAAGTCAGGTGGCACATTCCACAGCTGTTTGCTCACACGAAACTGACCGTAGCCCAAAAGCGAAAAGTGTACGAAGTTCTTATGGAGTGGAGTGAAACCGATAAGAGCAAGATTGTAGGCTACTACAGTCTCCAAACTGCTGCAGATTTCGCAAAGACTGATGACACGCTCTTGCAGGATTTTATCCCTCGGCTCAAAAAGGCAAATATGAACGGCGCTAAATCGATTCAAAATCGATGCAAGAAAATTGCCAAACAACTCGGAATTGTTTTGTAACAGGGAAGGAATCTTCCCAATATCGCATTGTCAGGCTTTCGGAGAATTCGTATCTGAGGGTCATCAGACTACCTGTAAACCCGCTGAGAGATGGTAAAGAGCTGGAGTTAATCAGATCTCCGAAATGATCTTCATCAAAATCGAGCTCATTCTCTGTTGTCGTGCCTGATGCAAAATTGTAGATAAAGAACGTATCAGCGGCCGCTGGTACGTTCTTTTGTTGCTTTCAAACGCGATGGCACCCCGTCAACAAAACTGCGTTTATGGTAGAAGCTGGATCAGAAACACCGCAATCGAACTGCGTCGACAATGTCCGCATACACATAATCAACATAGCTGGGAACGATAATCGACGTCGGGTCCGGGTGTATATAGACCGTTTGCATACCGATTGCTTTCGCCGTTTTGAGGTTAACGAGGGTGTCCTCAAAGAGTACCGATGAAGCTGGTTCCGCATGTGCAGCGCGTAACGCAGCTTCGTATGCTGCAAGTTGTGGTTTAGGTTGGAAATCCGTTGCCCGTATATCAATAATGCTCCACTGTTGGTCTTTAAATCCGAGCGCAGTGAGTACACGAATTGCATGCTCACGTGGAGAATTCGTAAACACCGTACTCTGGTTCAGAATAGGCTGCATCAGGTCGCACAGTAGCTGATTCCGTGTCACCAGCGCTTCTATCTGGATGTCATGAACCCGTGCGAGGTATGCTTCGGTGTTTACCGCATGATGGAGTTGGAGCCCCCGGAGAGTGGTGCCGTAGCGTTCAAAATACCCTTGACGCATTTTTGCTGCGTCAAGGGTATCAAGCTGAGCTATTTCGGCCACGTATGCATTCATTTTTTCTTCGAGTGCCTCGGTTACCCGCGCCGTATGTGGGTAGAGGGTGTTGTCGAGGTCAAAGAAGAACGTCTGCATGTATGTTCCTATTCGTTGATTGCGAGGTCGTATGCCTTGGGGAGATCGGCGGGTTGTTGGAGTGTGCCCATCGCGGTCAGAACCTCTGCAGAGTTTTCCCAGGCGCTGGGAGTAATTCCACCCAGGGCACCGTCGATACCTTGCCACATCGGCGTCGTTGCCTTGAGCACTGCCATAGACACCGTTGTATCACCGTGTTGTGCTTCAGGGATTTGTTTCAACGCATCTGCATGTGCTGATTCGGGATTCGCGATAGCAGATTGCATCCCCTTCTTGAGGGCACGCGTGAATGCTTTTACAACTTCACGGTCAGCAGCAAGAAACGCTTCGCTGACGATGAGATGATCTGAACCGACCGCAAAAAAATCAGAAACGCGGAGTACGTTGACTGCTACTCCGTTTTTTTCGAGCACGATAGGCTCGTTGTTCACATAGCCGCTGATGACTTGTACTTTGTCTTCGATGAGCGCAGGCGTTTGATTGAACCCTATTTCTTGGATGGTCACATCGGCCTCAGTCATCCCCGCACTCGCGAGCAGTGCATTAAGACCGAAGTAGCTCGCACCGAAACGTCCCGGTATACCGACAACTTTGCCTTTGAGGTCAGCTGGAGTCGCCAATGGAAGTCCTTGCTTGCTGATAAACCCCACCGGAAATACCTGGCTCGTGGCGAGCACAGCGACAACAGGGACACTTTGTGCACGTGCAAGCAGTATCGTATCTGCACTCGCCAGCGCGAAATCAATCCCCGCACCGGTGGCAACACGCTGGACCACGTCGTTTTCGAAGTTATAGTCGAAGCTGACATCAAGCCCTTCTGCGGCAAAAAAGCCCTGTTCTTTTGCAACATAGAACGCAGCAAACTGCACATTCGGTATGTACGGCATGCCAACGACAATTTTACGCACCATAGTGGTGTCGCTTCCACCGAACCCTGCACACGAAGCGAATACTAACCCCGCCAGAAACACCATGGCGATGCGTCGAAACATGACCGTTACCTCATAAAGAAGATTGCGTTGCTTAGTATACAAGATATAGCAAACAGTGTGCGTTCCGTGTACATTCAGTGCCTTACGGAACTTTCTGTAACGCAACACAACAAAGCCCTTCATCGGTGTTCTCGCGCAACAATGTGCTGGGTACAAATCCATGGCGCTGGGCAACTGCAAGCGAAGCGACATTTTGGGGAAAAATGAGTGCATAGATGGTGTGAACCGGCAACGCATCCCAAAGATAGGTTATCAGTGAACCAACTGATTCCGTTGCGTACCTGTTCCCCCAATGCGCTTTCCAGATGTCATAGCCAATCTCGACCTGAGCAGTGTCAGCATCAAAAAAGTGATATCCGCAGGTGCCGATAAACTCACCGGTTGTCGCAAGGAAGATACCCCACCGCGCGAATCGCTTGCTCGGCGACGGCGAACCGTAATGTGTGATGATATCCGCTGCTTCTTGCCACGTACACGGGGGATCACTGAACGAGCGACACATATCAGCATCAGAGAACTGTCTGAATATCGACTCATGGTCTTCCACGGTGAGTGTCCGATAGATGAGACGGGGCGAGTGCAAGGTAGCGGGGAACGTCCGTGACATCGCAAACGATGCATCGCTCGAGAGAGCCTCAGGCTGTCCCATTGGAGCGAATCCAGCATGCCCGCCGACCGCGATCGCTGCCATGTGACTGGGGTGACATTGGATTGTCAATCGGCGCAACCGTATGAACTGCGGGAGAACCAAACACAACAGCTCGAGTGCTTGCGAGGCATATCCTTGATTACGATGATCGCTGGCAATGGTGAATACAATCTCAGCCGTCTGCATGTCTGTATCGTAGTACGTGTATCCGATTGCTCCGACAACCGTTGTGCTCTTGGAACGCATGATGACAATACTCAGGCAGATTATTTCGGACCCTTGGTGCGGTGTATCGCGTTTTTTTGTCACACCGGATTCTGCGTCGTGGTTTTCTCCCCCAAAGAGTGCCATCTCGAGTCCAGAGATGTGTGCGAGCTCGATGCGGTCTGCTGTGGTCATTGGGCGAAACACCAATGCAGTGCTCCGAGCGTTCATCTCGCGACATATCAGATGCTCGAGCGACATGACGAACCAGTCACTTTCTACTCGATGGCGCGAGTCAACGCACGTTCCACGATACGAAACAGTGTTGCAAATCCTGCGGTCATACCAATCAATATCATGACTGCGACAAATATCAGAGGTGTGTCAAACAAGCCACGGGCCACATTGATTAGCGCTCCCAAGCCGTATCTCCCACCCAGATATTCACCCACCACAGCACCCGTCGTGGCGAGGACCATACTGGTACGCAGTCCTGCTAAGACAACCGGTACGGCCAGGGCAGCCTCGAATACCTGCAACGCATGCAGACGACTGTACCCCTCGAGGCTTGCTACTTCGCGGAGCTCGCGGGGGATGCGCTGGAGTGCGGTAATTGTTGCGGCGTAGAGAGGAAAAAACGTTATGACAATAGTCACCAGCACCCGCGACCAGTATTCGCTCTGCACCCAGAGAAAAAAAAGCGGCGCAATGGCAATTACCGGTATTGCTTGTGTTGCAACGATAATCCAGCCCGTCGCTGCATGAAAACGGTAAGAATGGTAGGTCAGCCATCCTATGGGTATCCCGATGCACAGGGCGATACTCAGTCCGAGAATTGCTACCGAACTGGTGGCCCAGATGTGTTGCCAAAGAATGGCAGTTGTTAGTTCCGTGGCGAGACGGAGAAAGATGACATGTGGTGCCGGCAAGATAAAGCGTGGTACGGAGAACCCGTACACACACAACTCCCAGCAGACAAAAAAAAGCACCACCGATAGTATGGTCAAAGGGCGAGTTGACAGTGAGCGTGGTCGGGCAGGCATACGGTACCCGTCTAGAGAAGAACTCAGCGATGAATCTGGGAGGACCGCCCTGCACGGATGACTGCAAGAGGAAAGCGCACCACTGCCGTAAAGATTCGCCCAATGCGACTAGGTTGGATGAGCAGTCGCCAGAGCCATTTGATACCCAATCGGTGCATCCAGATTGGTGCAGGGGGTACCGCACCAGTCAACTCATCAAATGTTCCACCGATGCCAATCGCAACCGGTATGGCAAGCAGTTGTTGATTGCGATGGATCCACAGTTCTTGGGCTGGATGGCCATAGGCAACAAGTAAAATGTCTGTTTGCGTCGCAGCGATAATCGATCGAATGTGCGCTTCATCATCGAGCGACGGTGAACCGGCGTAGCACCCAGACACACGCAATGTCGGGTGTCGATGTTGGAGTATGCGCGCAGCACGATCTGCAACACCAGGAGCAGAACCCAGAAAGAACATGCTCCAACCGTGACGTGCAGCAGCAGATGCCAACAGTTCGACGAGTGCAACCCCGGTGACCCGTTCGCGCAGTGGGTGACCGAGGTAACGCGCCGCCCACAAAATACCCGATCCATCAGGCGTTGAGAGATGAGCGGATTGGAGGACCCGCAACACAGTGCTGTTGGTTTGGGCCGACATGATGAACTCGGGATTCACGGTGATTACTTGGTGGGTAGTACCAGACTGGATAAACCCGTGGATAATCTTGACTGACTCTGATTCGGTCACGTCATCCACGGGGACACCAAGTATAGAAATGCGCTGGCAATGCCGCTCAGGCACGGGAAATCCGGGACACGACAGCAGCACCCACGTCAGTAGTCGTATGCGCAGTGCTGCCTTTTGGCGCTACGTCACCGGTAACAATACCAGCTTCGAGGGTCGCATACACCGCACGTTCCACTGCTTGTGCTTCGTGTTCGAGATGGAGCGAGTGACGCAACAAAAGGGCGACCGAGAGCATGGTAGCCATTGGATTGGCGATGCCTTTGCCGGCGATGTCAGGCGCTGAGCCATGAATAGGCTCGTACAGTCCCATGCGAGTTGGGCCGGAGCCATCAGCACCGAGCGATGCGGATGGTAACATGCCCATCGAACCAGCCAATTGCGAGGCTTCGTCCGTCAAAATATCGCCGAACATGTTTTCAGTGACAATGACGTCAAAGTCAGCGGGGCGGCGGATAAGATGCATCGCACATGCGTCGACGAGCATGTGTTCGAGGGCAATATCAGGGAACTCTTCCTTCATCACGCGCGTGGTGACCGAACGCCACAGACGAGATGTCTCGAGAACATTTGCCTTATCGACCGATACCAATTTCTTTTTGCGGCCACGTGCAATAAGCGCAGACGCCCGCACGATGCGCTCTATTTCGCCCGTGGTGTAGATACAGGTGTCGATTGCGACTTCGCCAGAAGGATGTGCTTCGCGCTTTTTCTCACCAAAATAAATGCCTCCGGTGAGTTCGCGTACGACAACCATGTCAACACCAACCAGCAGGTCGGGACGTAACGGAGATGCAGGGATGAGTTTGGAATGAATCGTCACAGGCCGCAGATTCGCATACAGACCAAGTGCTTTGCGGATACCCAATAGGCCTTGTTCAGGGCGAACCTTGGCAGCAGGATTGTCCCATTTGGGACCGCCGACCGCTCCCAACAACACCGCATCTGATGTGGTACATGCATCAATGGTGTCTTGGGGCAACGCGGTGCCGGTGGCGTCGATCGCACATCCGCCGAGCAACGCGGTTTTGATGGTAAAAGAATGCCCGAAGACCTGCGCGACCTTTTGGAGTGCGGCAACGCCTTGCGCGACGACTTCAGGGCCGATCCCATCTCCTGGGAGGGTGGTGATTGTTGCGTTCATACGAGACCTGCGGTGTTGACGCGTGCAGCGTGGGCGGATTCGTAGGTGGACAGATCGTCGTCTGCGGACACGAGAAAGCCGAGTTGGTCTACTCCATTAAGGACACAGTACTTCGCGAATGGTTCAATGGGGAAGTGGACTTTTTCGCCGTCCGGCAACGTCACCGTCTGTGATGCCAGGTCGACCGATATCTCGACTTCACCTGCGGCTTCTGCATCGGCTGAAACGAGCTTTTGGTACGTCTCTTCACTGATGATGATTGGCAACAAACCGTTTTTGAGTGAGTTATTGCGAAAAATAT
>JBFYTT010000026.1:0-3452 GCA_041300425.1 Roseiflexaceae bacterium | reverse complement strand
CCACGGTGCGTACGCCAGGGATGCGTCGGCCGGTGCGCACAATGACTGTACCGTCGACTTTTTCGCGCAGGATGGCATTGGGGCTGCCCACATCGCCCGATATCTCGGGCGTAATCGTGGCGGCTTTGATGCCCAAACCAGCGACCAACATGGCCTCGGCGGCTTCGTTGACGACGGCGTTTTTGGTGGCCCGGCGGTTTGCGAGCGACAGGTCATAGCGTTTGAACGCGACATTCACCCCGGTCACGTTGGGGTTGATGACGCGCAGGCCTTCTTCGAGCAATTCTTGGCCGGTCTGGTCCCCTTCGAGGACGACAATGGTACGGGTCATATGTGCTCACTTTCGGTGCGAAAAATACCAGTCCAACCCCTGCTGCTAGCCGAGCAACGCGTCTTTGGCCAACACACCACGGGCGGTCAAATCGCGATAGCGGGCAATGGTCTGCTCGACCGCGACGTTCAATGGGGTGTAGGGCAGGGTGCCAATCAACGCCGCCAACTGCGCCGATTCGTATTCGTCGGGGAACGGCAAGGTGTTGTCGCTGTGCGTGATCTGCCCCTTCGATTGAGGGGCAACCGCACTGATGGCAGCAATCATCTCGTCCATGCCGACCAGGCTGCCGCGCAGGTTGTATATCTCGGCTCCGGCGAACGGCACCCGCGCGCATTTGATGAACGTCTTGGCGACGTCGTCGGCGTAGTGATAATCCGCCCGCCCGCCGAATGGGATAGCATACGGTGCGCCGACCGCCGCCGCAAACATCGCCTTGGTGGGTGCCGAGGTCATGCCTTGGTCGCGGCCGGTGCCATAGACGATGTACGGCCGCAGGCCGATGCTGGGGAACTTCTGCTCGTGCCAATAGACCCGCGCCGTGCCCTCATTTGCCTGCTTGTAGACGCCATACAGCGAGGTCGGATGCCCCACCAAACCGTGGGCAATGGCCGCCCCGGTCGGGCTGTCGACGTTGTCGTAGACGGCCACCGACGAGGCGTAGACGATTTTGTTGATGCGGTCCTTGCGTTTGTTGGCCGCCTCGAACATATTGACCGTGCCCACCACGTTGACTTGCGCACCCAAGGTCGGGTTGGCGCGGCAGAACGGCACCTGCAACGCGGCCAAGTGGATGATATGGGTGATACCGTGGTCGTCCAGGGTTTTTTCGACGGTGGCCAAATCGGTGACATCGCCGTTGACGAAGGTGATTTTGGCCAAATCCGCATCGCTCATCAGCTGCTTGAGCCGCTTGGGCTCGCCGCCGATGTCCAAAATGACCGGGGGTAGGCCTTCGTCGACCAGGTTTTTGGCGACCCACGAGCCGATACAGCCCAGTGCACCTGTCAACAGAAAACGTTCGGTCATGGCATCCTCTTTCTATCCTTCACAGACAGCGCCGTCTGTGTGTCTGGTGGTATTCGGCGTCAGTATTCTCGTGGCATGGTTCTGGCATGCCTGTGTACCCCTGCAATGCGCATCCCGATTGGGTCGAATGATGCGCGAGAAGCGCTGCTCCGCGGGGATACGCTCAGCTGATTTTGTCGTCGCACACCGTCACAACGTGCATTCTCATGCCATCTTAAACGGCAACATGGGCACTGTCAACGTCGGGATGTGAGCAGGGTCACGTATACACGTGTCTACTTTTGGACTGCTCGAAAGCGCACAAACGGTGCTGCTCATGCTTCCTTAATGTATTTCGGTCGCAACGTGCGCAGCAGTCAGAAGGAACGCCAATATGCGTGCTACGCTACACACAGTGCCACTATTAGCTTGGCATGCGAGCTGGGAGCACTATCGACGGACCTGAGTGTCAAGATTTCCACAGTCGGTGTTTGTTCTTTGTTCGCTGTTTTTTTCGAAAAACATTGTTTTTGAGAGCAGAATCAAAAGACCTACATGGCAGATTACCACCTGTTTGCGGTGATGTATTTGTATATGTACATGTTTGGGGTGTCTGTCTATTGATGCTTCGTGGCGAAGCAAAGAAGAAAACACTGCACGCACATGTCTTTTTGCATCTGTCTTGTCGTATGCGTGATGTTTTTCTGTGTCGAACAAAAGAGAGTAAATCTCATGAACATGCTCCCAGGATTGGCTGCTAGCCAATACGCATTGGTTTACAATGTGCTGAGTTTTGCCATCGCCTCAATGCTCGCTTCCTTTGTGTTTTTCTTGGCAGCCCGCCAGCAGGTCGGCGTTGCATATCGGCCAGCATTGCTTTTTTCGGCCCTGGTGGTCGGTATCGCTGGCTATCATTATTTGCGCATCTTCGACAGTTTTGAGTCCGCATACACGATGGTCGATGGGGCATATGCACCAAGCGGCAAGCCATTTAATGACGCATACCGCTACGTCGACTGGTTTCTGACGGTCCCTCTGTTGTTGGTCGAATTGGTCGCAGTATTGCACCTGTCCAAAGCAGTCGGCCGGAGCATGTTGATCAAGCTCATCATCGCTGCAGTCCTAATGATTGGCCTCGGCTACCCAGGCGAAACAGAGTACACCAACATGACGATGCGCGCCGTCTGGGGCACGCTGAGCAGCATTCCGTTTGTGTACATTTTGTATGTTCTCTGGGTGCAACTCGGGGCACAGGTCAAAAACGAAAGTGCTGAGGTACAGCGTCTGCTGCGCATCACGCGCGTCGTTCTCTTGGCAACATGGGGCGTCTATCCGATTACCTTTCTCTTGCCTATTCTCGGCATTGGTATGGATACGTCCTTTGTGGCAGTGCAGTCAGGGTACGCGATTGCCGATGTCGCAGCCAAGTGTGGCTACGGCTTGCTGATCTTCTTCATCGCTCGTGCCAAGAGCGAAGCAGATGGCAGTATGCCACAGGCCAAATCACACGCCTAATCGCACAAGCCGGGCTTTCACACGGTGAAAGCCCGGCTTCGTTGTGTACAAAGAAGAACGCAGATGCCGCAACTATCGGTTTGGCTCAGAATACTCGCAGGCATCGTCGCAGGCGCAGTGCTCGGTGGTGGGTTTGGGGTTGCATTTGGGTGGATGGCATCGTGGTTCATGAACGGACCCGAGGTGTGGCAGGGGATCACCGAATCAGTGCCGTGGTTTACGGTACTCGGAGCGGTCGGGGGGTTGTTTTTGGGGCTTGAGAAAAAAGAACAATCGCACGAAAAATAACGTCCGTGGAAAAAACAGCAGCCCACGACGGTCATTCATCTCTTCCCTGGCGCATGCTGTATCGGTACGTGTGGTATGAGTTCGTGCGATTCGTTTTTGAACGCGCCATGCTGCATGTTCTCGCCGTGCATTCACCCACCAACGGCGCATCACACACGACACGCAGACGATATCGTCTGCGTGCGACGCGTTATTTGGTATCGGCCATGAGGACGGCAGCGGCGCGATGGCCGATCTCAACAGCGAAGTTCGTCCCGCGATCCCATGGGTAGACGTGACTCATGCTGGCCCAATACAAGCCATCCACGGG
>JBFYTT010000336.1:0-4077 GCA_041300425.1 Roseiflexaceae bacterium | reverse complement strand
GATAGGCCGATGGTGACTTCGCGTTGGCGTGCCATACCGGGCACGTAGTCGAGGTCGCAGTTTTGGTCTGCTTGTTCGAGGTTGATGGTGGGGTGGACGACGCCATGTTTGATGCTCAGGGCGGTCACGATGAGTTCGACCGCTCCAGCGGCGCCCATCATGTGGCCGAGCATCGATTTGGACGAGTTGACGACAAGATTGTAGGCGTGGTCGCCGCAGACCGTCTTGATGGCACGGGTCTCGGCCATGTCGTTGAGCGGTGTACCGGTGCCGTGGGCGTTGATATAGTCGATTTGGTCCGGGCGGATACCCGCCTTGCGGAGGGCCATCTTCATGGCGCGGGCGGGACCAGCACCGTCTTCGCCGGCTGCAATCATCGTACGGCGCTACGAGCCATAACGCACGCGATCCAACATGACCCGCTGTGCCGCTCCCTCTGCTCGATCATCGAGTGGGGGGAGTTCTGCATGGCCGTAGCGGCGCTCGAGTGCGCGGGTCAACAAAAAATCTGCAAACTGCGGGTTCTTGGGGAGGAACGAACCGTGCATGTAACAACCGAATGTGTTGTGCACCTGGGCACCTTCGGTTTTGTCGTTGCCGTTGTTGCCCGATCCGGCGATAACGGTGCCCAGTGGGCGTGCCCCCGCGCCGATGAATGTCTGGCCACTGTGATTTTCGAACCCGATACAGTGCTGTTGGGCGATTGGTGCGTCGACCGTGACGGCGATATTGCCGATGAAGCGTTTGGTACCGCCGACGGTATGCACATCGAGGGCTCCGATGCCTGGGAGCGTTTGTCCTGCGTGCGTTTTAAAGTAGTTGCCCAATAATTGGTAGCCACCACAGATGGCCAACATAACCACGCCATCAGCCAGCGCGGCCCGCAGTTCGGTGCCGTGCCGCACGACGAAATCGTCGGCGATAAGTGCCTGACCGCTGTCTTGGCCGCCACCAAAGAAGCACAGGTCATACCGTGACCAATCGACGGTCGCGCCGGGGTGGATGGCGTCGACGGTGACGTCGATGCCGCGCCACAGACTGCGTTGGCGGAGCACGATGATGTTGCCGCGGTCGCCGTAGATATTCATTTGGGCAGGGTAGAGGTGTGCAATGTGCAGATGCATGGGTGTCCTTTGGTCGATGACCGATTCTACCACAGTGCTCATCGGTGTCGGGTGGAGCTCGTTGTGAGAGGTCGTTCACGTCGTATGTGCATCAGTTCTGCAGGACTTTTTGCTACATTGTGTCGTAATGTGTGGCAATGGCTTGGGAATCGCGAAAATTACAGTTTGTAATGTTTGTGACTTATCCACACTATGCACACTACATAACTCCGTAGGTTTGACGCGTTGCAATGCGCAATTGACCAGAACGCTGGATAGACCACTTATCCACATCATGTGGATAAGTTTTTCTGTTCCGCTGACAAATGGTGGATAACTCGTGGATAGTTTTGCCGCTGTTGATTCTACTGCCATCGGCTGCAATCAGCGCGTATCGTGACGGGAAGACGCGAAACGTTTAGTTGTACAATAGAATCAACGAAAGCGAGGGGGTATGGTCCGTGTCTTGCATCTGGCAGATTTGCACATCGGAGTAGAAAACTACGGGCACTTCGATACAAGCACAGGCATGCACACGCGATTGGCCGATTTCCTCGCGCGCTTCGACGAAGCCATCGGGGTAGGTATCGACGCCAAGGTCGATTTGGTGCTCATCGCCGGCGACATGTTCAAAAACCGCGATCCCCAGCCACGCCATCAACGCGAATTTGCGGTGCGCATCAAACGCATCGTCGACGCCGGCATCCCGATCCTGATGCTCATCGGCAATCACGATGTGGCCCCGGGGCGTGACACCGCCAATTCGGTCGCCGTCTACGAAGGCCTCGAGTTCCCCGGTGTCAAAATCGCCCGCAAAGCGGATGTCTACCGCTATACAACGCCCAATGGTCCGCTGGCAGTGGTAGCCGTGCCGTGGATCCTGCGGGAGATGTTGCTCAGCAACAACGATGCACTACGGGCGGCGACCCTGCACGAACAAGAGCCCATGATTTTGGCCATCATCGAACGGTTCATCCAGCAGAGCGTCGATGTATTGATGGCCGAAGATCCGAACCGACCCATCATCGTGACCTATCATGGCACGGTGTCGGGTGCGACGACGGGCATCGAACGCATGCTCACACTGGGTCGCGAAATCGTCATGCCCCCGGCAACATTGACCCCGGTCGGTGTCGATTATGTGGCACTGGGGCATGTGCACAAACACCAAATCCTGCGGGCGCTGCCACCGATTGTCTACCCGGGCAGCATCGAGCGTATCGACTTCGGCGAAATGGAAAAGTCCAAAGGGTGCGTGTTGGTGTCGTTTACCCAAAAAACCGCTGCTTGGGAGTTTGTTCCATTGGCTGCTCGGCAGTTTGTGCGTATCGATGTCGACGTGACTGCCGATACCGAATACCCCACCGAGCGGGTCATTCAGGCGATCGAACGACACACCCTGACCGATGTGGTGGTCGCGGTTGTGGTTACCATCGCAACCGAAATCCGGGCGTTGTTTAGCTACCAGCAGGTGCGGACCGCGCTCCAGAATGCCGGTGTGGCTCACATCGCCCGTATCGTCCTCGAGACCCCCGAACAAAAACAACAGCGCATCACCACCAACGAACACACCGGTGATATCCCCGACCCAGTGACTGCACTCCGCCAGTATCTCGAGAAGCAAAACCACAGCGTGACCGAACTCGCTGCGTTGATGGAACTCGGGACAGAACTCATAGCTGCACGCGACGAGGCGTGACACGAGAGGTAATCGCATGAAGGCAGTCGTCATGGCTGGGGGGGAAGGGTCGCGTCTGCGCCCGCTGACACTCCACCGCCCCAAACCGATGGTCCCGTTGGTCGACCGGCCGGTGATGGGGCACATCATCGAATTGCTCAAACGCCATCAGATCACCGACATCATCGTGACTGTGCAATACATGGCCAGTGTGATCCAAGACCACTTTGGTGACGGATCGGCGTTCGGCGTCAACATCACCTACTCGCTCGAAGACCGCCCGTTGGGCACTGCCGGCAGTGTCAAACAGGCACAGGCATTGCTGACCGAGCCGTTTATGGTGTTGTCGGGCGACGCTGTCACCGATATTGACCTGTCGGCAGTGATTGCACGACACCAGAGCGCTCCGGGGTTAGCGACGATGACCCTGACACGCGTCCCCAACCCGCTCGAGTATGGCGTGGCAATCTGCGACGACTTCGGGTATGTGACCGAACTGGTCGAAAAGCCGAGCTGGGGCGAAGTTTTTTCGGATACGGTCAATACCGGGATATACATTTTTGAACCCGAGGTACTCAACTACATCGCCTCCGATCAGGTGGTCGACTGGGCCAAAGACGTCTTCCCCCGGATCCGAGCCGACCAGCACGGCATCAAAGGCTGCGTGGTCGAAGGGTACTGGACCGACGTCGGCACCATCGAAGAATACGTCCGGGCGACGCGCGACTACCTCGAGGGGCGCGTTAACTTGCCGCGCATCGGCCACTGCATCCGTGGCGACGTCTGGGCCGACGGCGCCGTCGAGATCGCCCCCGACGCCGTCTTGCAGGGCGACATCTACCTCGGTCTCGGTGCCAAAATCAAAAGCGGCGCGCACATCATTGGGCCGACGGTCATCCGTGATTATTCGATTATCGACAGCGGCGCCGTCATCGACCGAAGCATCATCTGGCGCAATTCGTATGTCGGTGAGCGGGCCGAGTTGCGCGGCGCGGTCGTCCTGCGTCAGTGCAACATCAAAAATCGGGCCGTGTTGGCCGAAGGGGTCGTGGTCGGCGATCAGACGATGATCAACGCCGGAGCGGTCATCGGCACCAATGTCAAAATCTGGCCCGCCAAAGAAGTCGACGAAAGCGCCACCATCACCAGTAGCATCATCTGGGGGTCGCAGGGCCGGCGCGTTTTGTTCGGTACACAGGGTATCACCGGGCTGGTCAACATCGATTTGACGCCCGAGTGGTGTGCCCGCATAGGGGCTGCCATCGGCGCTGCCCTGCCATTGGGTGCCACCGTGAC
>JBFYTT010000390.1:0-4978 GCA_041300425.1 Roseiflexaceae bacterium | reverse complement strand
GTGCAATCCCGTTTTTTCTGTTTGCAAATGCCCAAACATTATTGAGTGCATCCCTGGGTGCAATTATCAACGCGACAAGCCCACTTTTTGGGTTACTCATAGGAGTCCTGCTCCGTGACGAAAAACTCACGTGGCAGAATGTGCTCGGGATTTTCATGGGAATTGCAGGCGTCAGTATCGTTGTGGGCTATGACGATACGCAGGTGTCCATGACGGTCGTCCGGGCAGTTCTGATGGCGTTTGGTGCAGCGTGTTCATACGGGATTGCAAGCAACTACACCCGGCGTTACGTCAAAGGGGCTCCTGCTCTCGGCATGGCAGCATACAGTCAACTCTTTGCTGCGCTCATGCTCAGTCCGCTGCTACTGTTGTTCCCTCCGGTTGCCCCGATCACCACCGACGCCATCACTGCCATGCTCTTGCTCGGCGTCTTAGCAACGGGTTTCGCGTATATTCTGTTTTTCCGCTTGGTGGTCGACGTCGGTCCCGTCGTCAGTTTGACCGTCACCTTCTTGGTACCCGTGACCGCATTGATATGGGGGATTGTGCTGCTTGGGGAGGAGATACGGCTCGCGCAGTATGTCGGGAGCGTTGTCGTCCTCTTCGGCACAGCATTGACCACAGGCGTCTTTCAACGTATCACCAAACGTTTTTCGGCGCAGCAGGCATAACGCGTCACAGCAAAGCACAGCCGTATTCCCATTGGTGTATCACCGATACCGTGCCACCAGCTTCGGCAACACCGCACACGCATAATCGACATCCTGTGGTGTCACATAGCCATGGACAGAGCAGCGGATGCGCTGCAAATCTGCATCCCCCCAGAGCTCGATTCCTTCACGCCGCGCAGCATGTACGACCGCAGCGGGATCAGCGCTCACGGCACAGATATTCCCTGCCCGATGCGCTGCGTTGCGTGGCGTAAGCAGCGCTACGCCGGCGGTTTCGAACGCCGCATACAAACGTTCACCTTGGTCGAGTACATAGCGTTCGAGCGTCGCGCTGTCTACCGACTGATGATAGGCGAGTGCATTTGCGAGGATGTACAAATCAACAAAGTTCGGGTTCCCGACTTCTATGCGGGCGGCATCAGCGTGTGCATGATACGCAGCAGGATGGGGTGCTGGGGTCGCTGAACGCCAGCCGACCATGGGCTCGAACGTGGGTACGCGGCGCCGGTTCCACATCACAATCCCCAGATGGGTCCCAAACAGCCATTTGTAGCCACTACACACCACAAAATCGATATTTGATGCATCTACCGCGATGATACCCAATGAATGGGTGGCATCGACAAGGATCTGTGCACCGACGGCATGCGCCGCATCCGCGATCCCCTGCATGGGAATACGCCTGCCGGTACGCGTACTCACCTGACTCAGATAAATCAACCGTGTGCGCGGGGTGATGGCGTCTATGATTGCCTGTGCCTCGTGCTCGGGGTCGGGGTGGAACGAAGGCATGACGGGCACGACTCCGAAGCGCTGCAACCAGCCGAACAAATACCTGCCACTCGGGTACTCGTCATCGACCGTGATGACTTCGTCCCCTGGTCGCCAGGTATATGCGCTGACAATGGCGGCAATCCCGGCCGAACTACTCCCCACAAAAGCGATGTCGCCAGAATCCACATTGAGCATACGCGCGACGCGTTGGGCACAGACGAGACGTTTAGCAAAAAACCGCTCACGCCCCGGCATCCCTGCCGCTTTATCAGCCATGAACTCTTCTATCGCTTCTCGATGCGACGCGAGCATCGGCGTCTCACCGCCAGCGGCGAGATGAATGGTCGTACCGAGCCCCACAAAATCTGCTTTCGGGTACAACATATGCCCTCCATCTATCTACGCTGCCGCGCGCATCGCCAGGACCAGTGCACCGAGCATCCCTGCTTGGTTTCCCAACGCAGGCGGGACAATGTATTCATCAATATGATCGAGGATAGCCGGCGTGTTGATATACCCATTGAGTCGCGACAACACATTACGCCGAATCATGGGGAACAAATGGAGCTGTTCCATCACCCCGCCACCGAGGATGATACGTTGTGGCGACACCAACAGGATCGTATTCATGAGTGCCTGCGCGATATAATCCGCTTCGTATTCCCAGGCGACATGATCCGGTGGCAGCAGGTGTGCTTTCGTCCCCCACCGTTTTTCGATGGCGGGACCTGCAGCCAATCCCTCGAGACAATCCTGATGAAAAGAACAGTTCCCTGCATAAGTATCGAGCGGATTGCGCGAGAGGCGCTGATGCCCACTTTCGGGATGCATCATGCACGGCAGTGGTTGGCCGTTCACAATTATCCCTGCACCGATGCCGGTCCCAATGGTGTAGTAGACGATATGTTGTAATCCTTGGCCTGCACCCCACGTCAGCTCACCTAACGCTGCAGTGGTGACATCCAAATCGAACCCGACGGGAATGCCCAACGCTGCCTGAATGGGAGCGACCACTGCTGCGTTGCTCCAAAACGGCTTGGTCGTCGGCGCGACACTGCCGTAATTGGACAGGGATCTGTCGAGCACAATCGGCCCGAAAGAGCCGATGCCGATGGAGGTCAACGGCGTTTGGGCATGATGCGCTGCCAAAAATGCAATAATCTGCGGGATGTTTTCTTCAGGGGACGTCGTCGGGAAGCGTACTTCGGCACGGACGTCATCGGGTCCAGCAACAATTGCGCAGACCATTTTCGTCCCACCGGTCTCGACTACACCGTACAGTGCCATGCCATCCTCACTTTTCTGTCTGCAAATATCCCTGTGTACGGAGCTCCGCATAGGTTCCCCGTGCAACCACCGTGCCATGTTCGAGTATCAGTATTTCATCAGCCATTTGCATCACTGCTGGGCGGTGTGTGACGATGAGACAGGCGACCGTTGCCCGGATGTCCGCAAACCGCTGCCACAGTGACTGCTCGGTCACAATGTCGAGGGCACTCGACACGTCGTCGATACACCAGACCTGTGGTGTCTCGTAGAGCATGCGCGCAAACGCAGCACGCTGGACCTGTCCGCCCGACAGCCGCACCCCGCGCGAACCGACCATCGTGTCTACACCCGACTCGAACTGTGCAACATCAAACTCCATCACTGCGCCGTGGACCGCGGTACCGATATGCACATCGACACTGGTCCGCCCTTGGGTAATATTTTCGCGCAGGGTGTCCGAAAACAGGCGCGGTACTTGACTCGTATATGCAACGGATGGCGGTATAAAGCGCTCAGCGACATCCTCAACCAGCGTGCCGTTCCAGTGAATCGTCCCATGGATATTCGGGAGCATCCCCAAAAATGCCCGCAACAAGGTCGTTTTGCCCGAGCCGACCGGACCGGTCACAACAACCAGCCGTCCTGGTGCAAGATCGAGGTCGACATCACGAATGCCGAAGGTGCCGTTCTGCCATTCCACTCCCAATCCGCGAACAGTGACATTCGTCAGCGGGGGCATAGGGGTCACGGTCGGTGGCTCTTCGAGCGAAAACATGTCGCTGACCGGTTGCCCATGACCGACATGCTCGAGGCGCTGGATAGATACTTTGAGCTGTTGTTGGCGCCCGATAAACACACCTATTTCGAACAGCAACTCGCTGATAATGCCTAAGTTGTAGACAAAAAATGCCACATCGCCAGCGCCGAAAGAGCCGCTACGGGCCGATTGATTGACCATCAACATCATGATGGCAATGCCAATCGTCAACGAACTGTGGAATGACGCGCCCAACATACCGTCATACAGCACCTCTCGCAAGGTGGCATGTTCGCGGACTGTGTTGAGTTTGTCGAAGTGCTTCAAGACATGCTTTTCGGCACCGGCAACTTGGACTGCTTGCACCGAACCGTACGTTTCGGCAATAAATCCAATCACCCGTCCCGTGGCACGGCGCCGCTCGGTGCGGTAATAGTAGATTTTGTCATACGCAAACCGCGCGCCCACCACAATCATGATCAACGGGATGGCAATGGCGAGCGTCGCCTCGGGAGCAATCGCATACATCATGATGAACGACACAACAGCAAACGCCAACAACGCCAAAATATCATTGATTTGGACAATAACTTGTGGCAACTCGCCGATGTCGTCACGCAACCGCGACACAATCTCGCCTGGAGAACCCTTGAGTGCAGAGACCGCAGGCAACTGGAGCAACCGCGACAACAACGAAAACCGCATGGCATTCATCGTGGGGATACGCATTTTGACGTTGGAGTAGGTGCCAATCAAGTACATCACAAAGCGCACCAGCGCAATGCCCACAAACGCACCGAGCAACATCCAGGGAACCGACTGTTGCTGTCCAACCTGGAGCGTGTTGAGAACTTCGCGCACCAAAATACCAGGCAACAATTCGACGAGGAGGACAATAACAACGGCCACCAGGTTCACGACATACCACCAGCCCCCTTGGCGGACCATTTTGCGCATCAATTCGAGGGGTGATGTCATGCGAGTTCCTGTTCTGCACCATGTTGAAGGAGCTGTGCGTAGCGTGAGTTCGGGTCTGCTCGCAACGACGCTTCAGCGCCGTATTCGACCAGGGCACCGTTAGCCAAAATGGCAATGTAATCACAACGGCGCACGGTCTGGAGTCGATGCGCAATGATGATGGTGGTCTTGTCAGCGAGGACGGTGTCGAGGGCCTTTTCGACCATACGTTCTGTTTCGGGGTCAATCCGTGCAGACGCCTCATCGAGGATAATCACCTGCGGCTGTTTGAGGTACACCCGTGCCAGCGCAATCAGTTGTGCCTCACCGGCCGACGTCGCGCCGTTTGCTGCCAGGAGTGTATCGAGGCCATTGGGTTGTTGCGCATACCAGCGATCTAATCCGAGCGTATGCAAGGCATCGAGCAACTGTTCGTCTTGGATGGCTGGATTGAAGAATGTCAGGTTGTCACGCACCGTCGCATAAAAAAGCTGCACATCCTGAGTGACCAAGCCGACATGCGTCCGTAACGATGCCAAGGTGTATTCTG
>JBFYTT010000386.1:0-2622 GCA_041300425.1 Roseiflexaceae bacterium | reverse complement strand
TACAGGTACGCCCTATCCCCGTGCCTGAGCGACGGCTGACGCAGTTGTGGCACCGATTGCGTGTTCCACTGCCCGTTGAGTGGCTCACAGGGGCATTTGACGTGCTGCATGCGCCGGATTTTGTGTTGGCTCCGACACGTCATCCCGGTATCGTCACCATTCATGATCTCTCGTACCTGGTGCACCCCGAGTGCGCCGTCCCAGGCGTGGCCCGCTATCTACGTGAAGCGGTGCCGCCCTCATTGGCGCGGGCAGCGGCGATTTTTGCGGATTCGGTAGCCACGCAGCGCGATTTGATCCAGTACTATGGGATTGATCCCGCGCGGATCGATGTCGTCTATGCCGCGGTGGCAGCGCGCTTTCAACCGCTGCCTGATGCGGTGATCGCCCCGATCCGGCGCAAATACGACCTGCCTGCGCAGTTCATTCTCTCGGGGGGCACACTCGAGCCACGCAAAAATTACGTACGGTTGTTTGAAGCATATGCCATGGCGTGCAAGCAACAGGCACTCCCGCCGCTTGTCGTCTTTGGGCGGCGTGGCTGGATGTACGAAGACATTTTGACTGCCCCTGCGCGGTTCGGTATAGCTGATTCGGTGCGTTTCATTGATTATTTAGATGACAATGACCTCCCGGCGGTGTATAATTTGGCATGGGCGTTTGTCTATCCATCGCTCTACGAGGGCTTTGGGTTGCCGCCGCTCGAGGCACTTGCGTGTGGGACTCCGACTCTTGTCTCAAACGTCTCGAGTCTGCCCGAGGTGGTCGGGGGCGCAGCGCTATTGGTCGACCCTACTGATGTCGAAGCGCTTGCCCATCAGCTCATTCGGTTAATCTCTGACGACGATACCCGCGCGACGCTGCGTACATCTGGGCCAGTGCAGGCACAGTCTTTTTCTTGGGCGACCGCAGCACAATCCGTGTTGCGACAGTATGCACAGCTCACGCAACGCGACACATGAGGTATCCCAATGGCGCACCACAACAGCACCAGCGATGTCATGCTCGTTCCGACGGAACGTATCGATCGCATTGCATTATTTCTTTCTAAGTTTTTTTCTCCGTTGTTTGGCTTCATCGGCGGCTATTCGATCGCTGTCTTGGGTGCCGAAGAGCCACGCGTCGAATTGCGCTGGGCACTCCTCGCTATGTGCATGCAAATCGTACCCGTGTTGATTCTGTACCGGATTCGCTTGCGTCAAGGGCGTTACAGTGATCCCGATATATCCAAACGCAGCGACCGTACCGAGGTGTACATCCTCGGTGGGTTGTCCATGTTGACAGCGGTGTTGGTTCTCGGGTATTATGGCGCGCCTGCATCGATTACGCAGCTGGCAACGTCGTTTTTTGTGATCGGCGCAGCCTGCGGGGTCATCAATGTGTGGTGGAAGATCAGCATGCACGCCTCAGCGATAGCTGCAGTGGCGACAATTGCAACGATGCAATCGCGCAGCCTCGGAATTGTCTTTTGGATGGTAGTTGCCGCAGTGGCATGGTCGCGCCTCCATACGCGTAATCACACTGCCGGGCAAGTCGCCGCTGGGACCGTTCTGGCAACGATGGTCGTCTATGTTGTTCATCGCTTTATCGCCTAATTAGGTGCGTACGCACAAGGAGTGGAACGTGGCGAAAGTCAAAATGACCAAGGGCAAGTACAACCACTTGCTGGCATGTTCTGACAGCAATGGAGTGATAGCAGCCGCCGCCGCTGACCAGCGCGGTTCGTTGCAGAAGGCAATTGCCAAAGCCCGTGGCGAAAACGGCACCGCATCTTCCCAAGATCTGAGCAATTTCAAGACCAGCGTTACCAAGATTCTGACCCAGCACTCCAGTGCCATCTTGATGGACCCCGAATACGGTATGGAGGCAATCAAAGCCCGCCAGCCTGGCTCGGGTGTGCTCGTTTCGTACGAAAAGACCGGCTACGATGTCAACGTCAAAGGCCGCTTACCCGACCTGCTCTCGAACTGGAGCGTCAAACGCATCGTCGAGCTGGGTGGCAACGGCGTCAAGATTTTGCTCTATTACAATGCCTTCGACGACAGCTCGGTCAACGACATCAAACACGCGTTCATCGAACGTGTCGGTGCCGAATGCGCTGCCAACGATATTCCGTTCTTTCTCGAACCACTTGCCTATGACGACAACGTCGGTCCGGAGTCGACCTTCGCATTCGCCAAAGTCAAACCCAAGTATGTCACTGCCTACATGCAGGAGTTCTCCAAACCCCGCTACGGCGTCGACATCCTCAAGGTCGAAGTCCCGGTCAATATCAAGCACGTCGCCGGTACCCGCGCCTTCAACGGCGAGCAAGCCTACACCATCGCCGAAGCCCAAGAGCACTTCCGCAACGCTGGTGCTGCAGCAGCCAAGCCGTTCATCTATCTGAGCGCTGGTGTGACCGACGAAATCTTCCGCGAGACGCTCGAAATCGCCGCCCAAGCCGGCACCCAGTTCTCGGGTGTGCTCTGTGGCCGTGCGACCTGGCAGGATGCCATTCCATCCTATGCCACTAAGGGCGTTGCCGCCCTCGAAGAGTGGTTGCTCGACCGCGGGATTACCAATGTCAAAGCCCTCAACGCCGTATTGGCCAAGGGTGCCAAGCCATGGTGGGACTTCTAC
>JBFYTT010000374.1:0-3947 GCA_041300425.1 Roseiflexaceae bacterium | reverse complement strand
CGAGCAGGTTATCGGCGCTGTACGTCGTGTGTTGGCCGAAACGCCGCCTGCCCTCGCTGAAGACCTCATCGACAAAGGCATGGTGATGACAGGCGGCGGCTCGATGCTCCGTGGCATCAACGATCTGCTCACCGAATTCACCGGTGTCCCCTGCTATGTGGCGGACCAGCCTGCCAATTGTGTCGCAATCGGCACGGGTATGGCGCTCGAATACCTCGATGTGTTGCACGACAGCCTGTCCGGCGACGAGTTGAACTAGGCGGTATGGAACAACGACTCAACCCTCCCAAGCAAGGGCTCGTGCTTGAAATCGGCAGCGGCGAAAACCCCAACCCGCGTTCCAATGTCCTGGTTGACCGCTTTCTGTTTGACAATACCGAGCGCGGTGGGGATTTGGTCATTGATCGCCCCTTTGTTGTGGCCGATGCGCATCATCTTCCTTTCAAAGACGGTGCATTTGCCTATACCATCTGCTCGCATATCCTCGAACACATGGATGACCCTATCCAATTTGTGAGCGAACTGAAGCGCGTGTCACTCGCAGGGTATATCCAGAGCCCGTCTGAGATTGCTGAAAAGACATTTCATTGGTCGTTCCACCGCTGGTACGTCAACCTCATCGACGGCGTCATCATCCTGCACCCGCGCGAAGCAGTCGAGCCATTCGGTGAATTCTTTGACTATCTCTACGCACATAATCCTGCATACTACGTTTTTCAACGGAGCATGCCGCATCTGTTTTGGGTCGAACGCGAATGGCATGGTGACGACCTGAAAGTCGAGGTCCATGCAGAGTCACCACTCAAACTCCGCGACCCGGCCGCCTTGCACGAGCTGGTGCGTCCACGAATGGGCACGCTCCGGTTGGTGCTCTTGCTGATTATCAGTGGGATTGGTCGCAAAATGCCTGCTACATGGCGTGGGTCGTTGCGCCGCAAACTCGGCCGGAGCTACCTCTAGTCAGGTCCCGCGATGCTCATACACCTCGTCAAGCCCCTCAAAAAAACTACCGTCAGCTATGTGGCACAGCCTCTCATGCAGACTCCAACGCACGTCGTTGTGCGAGCATCGTGGACTCGGCCTGCAGTGGATCTCGGCTATATGCAGATTGCCCCTGGTGACTTCCTCGACGAACACTTCTACCGTGACCATTGGTTTAATGTCTTTGCATGGTATACCGCTACCGGTCGGTTGCGCGGGTGGTACTGTAATGTCACGCGCCCGTCTACCATCCAGCGTCATAGCCTGACATCGGTAGACCTCGAACTCGACCTTTTTGTGGCTGCGGACCGGCAAACGTTGACACGACTCGATGTCGACGAATTCGAGTCTCGCCAGTACGAACAACACGATCCCGCCACCTATCGCGCCGGCTACGATGCATTGACCGAACTCGAAGCACGAGCCCATCTCGGCTCTCCTCCATTTGATCGGACAAACCCACTATGAGCACCATTGGTATCGGTATCGTTGGATACGGTGCGATTGCCCGTGTCCATGCCGCAGCGTTGGCCGTGTTGCCGTTGATGTACCCGAGCATCGCACTCCGTCCTCTTGTTGTCGCGGTGACCCCGGGCGGTGCAGGCAGCAAGACCAGTGCGCTGCGAGACTACCCAACGGTCACGCAGTGTTCATACGCTGACCTTTTGGCAGATCCAAACGTCGGTGCCGTACTAATCAGCACACCGACCGGACTCCATGCCGAACACGTGGCGCAAGCCATTGCAGCAGGCAAGCACATCATGTGCGAAAAACCATTGACGGTCGATCCGGTTCGATCGCGTGCGTTGGTGGCTGCAGCAGACGCTGCGGGAGTCGTGCTGGTCATGAATCACCACTTTCGCCGCATCCCTGCAATCATCGAAGCACAGCAACGCATCGCCGCAGGCCACCTGGGTGTCCCGTTGCGGGCGCATCTGCGCTACTACCGCGGGAGCAATGTTTCTCCCGATCGGACGCTGTCATGGCGCTTTGTCGGCCCTACTGGGGGCGTCTTGGTTGACTTGGGCGCACACCTTATCGATTTGAGCGCACTGTTGTTTGGATCTCCCATCCAAGCCGTGCAGGCGCAGCTCCAGACGGTCTACCCGACCCGGCCAGACCGCAACGGCACTGCAGTTGCCATCGACGTCGACGACATCGCAACACTCCATGGCCGGTTAGCAAACGGCATGTACGTGACCATCGAGGTATCGAAAATGGTCCCCGGCGCCGCAGACGGATTGCGCGTCGAAGCCTACGGCACTGCGGGATCTGTCTTTTATGACATGGACGATGTCAATGCAATCCGGTTGGGGACGGCCGCAGTCGCCAATAGTCTGCAACGCGTGGATGTGTGGAACCGGGCGTCCCCCGCGGCCAGCATCCCCGGCAGCGAGACCGCGACGAGTTCGTTGTCGTGGCATGCCGCAAGCTGGGAGGCTTTTCTCGCCACGGTGGCAGGTGAACCGCGCCTCGTCTGTGACGGCGCGGGCGCTGTGTATGTCGATGCCGTGATTGCTGCATCACGACGCAGTGCGACGCGTGACGGCGCATGGGAGCAGGTGCAATGAGCGTACCGACATCATGGGCTCCGGGACAGCTCGATTGGCTCCAAATTTGGCGCGACATGTACGACCGTGAGCGTGCCCAAGGCGAATCAGCAACGCATCCTGACATGCAACGCACGTCAGATCAGTATGCGTTCATCGCCGCACGCTATGCAGCAAATGTGAAGCGCACGCCGCAGCCAGATGCATTCATGCGCTGGCTCGCACCGCAGCTCCGACCCGGCATGACCGTGCTCGACATCGGTGCGGGTAGCGGTCGGTATGTAGCACCGTTGGTCGCCGCAGGTTGTCGTGTCGTTGCACTCGAGCATTCTGCTGCAATGCGTGGTCAGATCGAACTCGTCCGCGCCGATTTGCCTGGCGCAGATGTGACCGTGATCGATGGTACCTGGCCGTTGACTACTCTGCCGTCATGCGACGTGGTGTTTGCCACGCATGTACTCTACGCGGTCAGAGATATCGAGCCGTTCCTGCGCGCAATGGACGCACAGGCCACCCAACGCTGCGTCTTGCTGTTGGGTGCCCGTCACCCAACCACCCCGGTGCTCCCGCTCTGGGAGGCCTATCATGGTTCGCCGCGGTACCCGTTGCCCGCTGCCTACGAATGCATCGCAGCACTGGCGCAACTCGGTATTGGTGCCGATGTAACGGTGTTGCCGGCAGCGCCTGCGATGACATACCCCGCCATGGTCGATGCGGTCGATGATGTCTGTTACCGCCTGCGGCTTCCTTGGGATGACGCACACCGATCGGCAGTCGCCCAGCTCATCGAAAAACACTGGGTTCGTGAGACGGATGGGAGCGTTACCGTCCCCGTCGCCGTCCCACCCAACGTCGTCCTTTCATGGCAACCGCAGGGGCGGGGCTAACGAACAGCTGGTACGCATCGTTTTCTCATCTGCATACAAAACCTACCCGTTTGCCGACATCGAATTCAGGTATAATAAAGGAAATCAATGTCGATTGCGCTCATTGAGTCGATATCGCGAGAAGTCGAAGCGTGTCGTGCGTGTACGTTGTGTGAATCTGCGATGCGTGCAGTCCCGGGGGAAGGTCCTGCTGATGCAGCGGTCATGCTGGTTGGTGAGGCGCCGGGTGCTGCCGAAGATAGATCTGGTCGTCCGTTCGTGGGTGCTTCTGGTCGGCTTTTGGATACATTATTGCTTCGTGCTGGGCTTGAACGCAGTAATGTGTACATCGCCAATGTGGTCAAACACCGCCCCCCTGATAATCGAGATCCGACACCGGCAGAAATCCACGCGTGTCAACCATTTCTGTTACGACAAATTGCTGCTATTGACCCGCGAGTGATTGTTCCGTTGGGGCGACATGCTGCCAAATACTGGATTCCAACGATACAGATAGCGCTCGACCACGGTCGCGTTTTCCGTGTAGACG
>JBFYTT010000318.1:0-8863 GCA_041300425.1 Roseiflexaceae bacterium | reverse complement strand
ATCTCTTGTTCGCACAGGTCATCAACGGTACCGAGCAACTTGATTACAGCGCTGCCTGCGCAACAGTCGGTCTCACCGATGCGTGGTTCAGCGGCGATGATTCGCCATGTACCATCGGGATTACGCTCAGACAAGAGCAACAGCGTTGTATCATTACGCAGGTGCGCAGTGGCAGTGCCGCCGAAGCTGCAGGACTCGCGCCGTTCGATGAACTTGTGGCGCTCGATGGGAGTCGCATCGATAGCACGCGGTGGAAAGCCCGTATGGCCGAGTATCAGCCGGGCACGATGGTGACACTGCACACCTTCCGACGCGACGAACTGCGCATCACAAACGTGCGGCTAGAGACTGCCCCGCTCGACAAAATGGAACTACGGTCGGTACCGCATCCGAGTGATATCCAAGCATCACACTACACGCATTGGCTGCGTATGCCCAATGACACAAAAGGATGACCGAACGATGCCCACTGTGCTCATCGTCGAAGACGAAAAACCGCTCCGCGATTTGATTCGTGCGTACCTCGAAAAAGAGCATTACACCGTGCTCGAGGCAGCCGATGGCAAGGCAGCCCTCGAGATGCATGCACAGCGCACGATAGATGTCATCGTGCTCGATCTTATGATCCCGCACATCGATGGCATCGAAGTATGCCGCCGTATCCGGACAACGTCGGATGTGTATATCATCATGCTGACTGCAAAGGCAGACGAGGTCGACCGGGTCGTCGGGCTCGAAGTCGGTGCGGATGATTATCTCACCAAACCGTTTTCGCCACGAGAACTCGTCGCCCGCGTGCGCGCATGCCTCCGTCGGCCCCGTGGGAACGCACACGCAACACCCAAACAACTCCGTTACGACGATTTGGTCATCGATCTCGATGGTCAAAGCATCCGCATCGGCGATGAAGTGCTTTCGGTGACTGCCACCGAGTACAAATTGATTGCCATGCTTGCAAGTGCACCAGGACGGTTGTTTAGTCGTATGCAACTGCTAGAGCACGTCTGGGGGACGAACTACTACGGCGATGATCACGTCGTCGACGTGCATATCGCCAACGCCCGCCGGAAGCTCCGTGAAGACACGGTGAGTCCACGCTATATCGAAACGGTGCGTGGTGCCGGGTATCGCTGGAGATCGGCATGAACTCACTGCGGTACCGAATTTTGCGCTCGCATTTACTAGTCATCGTGCTCACCATGCTGTTATTCATCGTGTCGGTGATGCTGATTACCCCGCGTGTGCACAATCGGTTACTCCGTGATGCCGAGTCGTCGTACCGCGTAGGGTCCGATGATGACCAGCGTGCTGAGCGTCCAAACGATCCGTTCGATGGCATCAGGCCCGATGAAGAGTCGGGGACTCGGCCATCCATGATGATGACCGATATGCGTCGCTTCGAAAACATCTATCGCAATGCCGTGGTCATGGCCATCGTGATATCGGGGACCCTGGCGACCATCGTGGCAATTGTCGTCAGCGTGACGGTTGCGCGGGTAATTGCGCAACCCATCGGGCGCTTGATCACGGCCAGTCGAAGGATAGCCGGCGGGAACTTTCAACCCATCGATATCCAATCCGGCACCGACGAAATCCAAGCACTCGCGGTCCAGTTTAATCATATGGCCACCGCCCTCAAAGACGCAGAGCAGCGCCGTGCCGCGCTCATCGGTGACGTCGCCCATGAGCTACGCACCCCGCTTGCTTCGATCGGTGGCTATGCCGAAGGATTAATCGACGGCGTGGTGCTCCCCAACGAAAAAACATATGCCATCATTCGTAACGAAGCAGCCCGGATGCAACGGCTGGTCGATGACCTCACCGCCTTGTCACGGGCCGAGGCCGGCACACTGACCCTCTACCTTGCAACCGTCGATATGCATGATTTGGTGAGTCGAGCGGTATTGCTCCTCGACGGCAAAACAACCGAGGCACACATCACCGTCGACGTGTCTCATCAACACGCGAGCGAACCGTTGCAGGCAGACGCGGACCGTATTGTCCAAGTTGTCCTGAACCTGTTGACCAATGCCGTACGCGCATCAGCATCGCATTCTGCGATACGTGTCGCCACCGGTCACGATGCGCAGTCCGTCTGGTGCACCGTCACCGATACGGGGATCGGCATCGATGCAACGCACATAGAGCATATTTTCGAACGATTCTATCGCGTCGACCCGTCACGCGCCCGGTCAACTGGGGGCAGCGGGGTCGGTCTCACCATCTCGCGCGCTATCTGCGAAGCCCACGGTGGAACGCTCACGGTGCGGAGCGACGGGCTCGGCATGGGTGCGACGTTCACCATAACGCTCCCCCGCGATGTTACGTGACGAAACGGAATGCATACATCGGAAGATTGTCACCATGCATCACCCCGCCACGCAGCAAAGCGCGGTGGGGTGGTTATTTCGACAGCCTTGAACGTACAGGTCTAGCGATGAATCCATTCGACCAAATCACTTAGCGATGCTCGTTTGTGTGCAACCGTATCGCGCTCGGCCAGGCTGGCTCGCCCCGTGCATAGAACGCGGTGTTGTCGTCCACATACCCGCGGTAGTCGACCGTATATGCACGCGGGTCATGATTGACGACATGTACAAACGCGAGGTAGAGCTCTGGTGCTACCTGCGCAAAGGCATGCGGATTGCGCCAGAATAGTTCCCAATGACCGGCCAGGAATTCACCATCGGTCTGAAAGACATATGGGTGCCCCAGTGGCGCACGCCCCTGTATGTGCCCAGTTGATCGGTAGTGCTGGTAGAGGCGTACTTCCGTGTCTTTCGCACCACGCCAGTCGTGGAGCTGTTGCGCTGTCATGAGCGGTAATTCCCCCCGACAGAACGGTTCATTGCGGAGCCGGCGATTCATCCCATCCAACAAATGTCCTAGTTCATGCAGCAACGGGCTCACTCCTGGGACAGCAGTGTAATAGCCTTCGAACAGGCGCGCTGCCACAAGGATGATTCGGTGGGCAGATTCGTCGTAGCAACCCCCACCAACCCCACCGACGCGATCGTAGACACGCCCGTTTGCACACAGCCAAAACGACGGATTGCTGGTTCCTAACGCAGCCAAAATATCCGGACGATCCACAAAACACGACACGACTTGGCCAATCACCATCCCGCGCAGTGGCAAGGGCGCGGGTCGATTGTCGGGATTGAGAAAGCGTATGTCAATCGGAGTGTGTACAAGCAATTGACGATACCAATGAAGCCAGCGTTGTCGTCGTGCACCGTTGAGTTGCGTAATGATTGGGAAAAAATGTTGTAACGCGGTAACTTCGCGGCTCTGTGCATAGAGCACCAGTGCCATTGGTGCTGTAGGCAACATGCCGGTCGCGCGGATGGTCGCCCATGCGTCGTGGAGCGCACGAACCGCCACGTGCGCATTGGCATGTATTTCTACATCATCATTCATCGTTGCCTTCGCCAGAAATGCTGCAGCGTCAATATGTGCGATGTCGTCGTATCGGTAGCGCATGGTGGCCTCTTTTCGCTGAAATCCTGATGAGGGACGCTTTCTTCCTTGAACAAATCTTGACCGTAGTACACATCGAACGTTGAACTGCGAAGACTATAGTACGAATGTGGAGAAATACATGAAGGAGAAAAACATGACCACCTCAGCAATACTCGTCGCGACGCTCATGATTGCATCCGGGGCTATCCGGATCGGAGTCACATTACTGGCAATCTGGGCAATCATCCGACTGGTAGAACGCCTGCGCACACCCAAACCGGTGCAGACGGCGCCCTCGGTCGAACAATCCGCATCACCCGCAGTCGAAGCGTAACAAAGAAAGAGTACCACCATGACAACAAAGACACGCAATTGGGTACGTATCATCGGCATCACTGGGGCAGCCCTCGTCATCGCCGGTGGGATAACACTCGGGAGCTTGAAAGTCGCCGAAGCGACCGGGTACGTCACCCTTCCCGCTCGTGCAGCCCGCATGCAGGGATATGGTACACACGGCCGTGGATCTGGCATGAACGACCATGGGTATATGCAAGGCGGCCGAAAGAGTCGCCAACACCGTGACGGTCAGATGGGTGGCCAGGGTATGATGGGTGACCAGGGCATGATGGGTGGCCAGGGTATGATGGGCGGCCGCAAACACAACGGGATGGCGTATGGCTTTTCAGGACAAACGCAATCCGGTGATGCCTACATCCTGCAGCACGTCCTGATGATATTGCAGTCAGAGCAACGCATCGCAACCGAGCTCGGGACGAACGATGGTGTTGCCCAGACCATTGCCGTTACACGCGCCGCAGAGATAACTGCAGTGACGGCGCTCCAGACACAATGGTATCCAGATGCAGGTGCAGTCACCGTGCCATCGACCTACAACATGCGCAGCATCAACGAACTTCGGCAAACAATGTTGCAGCATTCACAGTTGCTCGAGCAGATCAACGCAGGAGCGACGTACGAGCACCCAGAGCTCGCGTCGTGGGTACAAGTAACGTTGGCCAAGCGAGCAACCGAGATTACGACGCTCTACACCAAGTAATTGTCCTAGAGCATGCCCCCCGTGTGCATCTGCACACGGGGGGCAGATTCGTTTACGTACCGTATGTAAACTGCAGCTGTGGGGTTTGCCGCACGACACTGCCTTCGAGGGCACTCGCAACTTCGAGCAACAGCGCCTCTTGCCATGGACCTGCCATCAGTTGGAACCCAACCGGCAACCCCTGTGCGGTCGTACCAGCCGGCATACTCAAGGCTGGCAGTCCTGACACGTTCGCCAGAAAAGCAAATCGCATGATTTCGAACATGCTACCCAAATCACTCACGCCCTGTGTTTTTGCTGGTGTGTGTATGGGTGGTGCAACCAACCCCGATGTCGGGGATGCAATACAGTGCACATCAGCAAAGATATCGCGCAGATTCGCAATGCAGCGTGCCCGAGTCTGTTGTGCATGGGCGATATCTGCACTGTCGAATTCCTGCGCAATCGCCAATGACAATCGTGTCTCGTCCGTCAGTTTCTCGATGTGCATATCGAGCGCAGGCTGCAGACTGTGGAGCAATTCGGTCATGATGATAATGGTATGTGCCACACGGGCAGCTTCGAGGTGTGGAATCTCGATTTCGACGATGGTTGCACCTGCATCACGGAGCATGGTCAGCATCTCGGTACAGCGAGTGACGATTTCTGCGTCTGCATGCGAAAACCACGCAGGCATATAGCCGACCCGTAGCCCCGCCAACGAGCGTTTGCCAAGGCGTGGTGAAACGACACTGGATTGTCGCAATGAGGCGACATCTGCGTCGTCTGGCCCTGCCATGGTGACGTAGGCAAGTGTGACATCGTGGACCGTAGCGGCAATCGGCCCTGGGTGTGACATACTCCAGACCAATCCGGCGCTCCCATGCGACGAAATGCGACCATAGGTTGGTTTGAGCCCATACACCCCACAAAACGCTGCAGGTATACGGATGGACCCGCCACCATCAGCACCCAAACCGATACACACGAGACCACTCGCCACCGCAGCTGCAGCACCGCCCGAACTTCCCCCAGCGGTGTGTGCGACGTTGTGCGGATTACACGCCTGGCCGTAGGCGGCATTGGTGCCCACCACCCCGAGCCCTATTTCGTGCATTTGACCCTTGCCGACAATCAACGCACCTGCTGCCCTGAGGCGCGCCACAGTTGTGGCATCGACGGCGGTCTGACCCTCACCCAAGAACGTCGTTCCGCCACCGGTGCGATAGCCCGTGACCGCAAATTCATCTTTGATCGAAACGGGGATGCCATCGAGTTCGCCCAAAACCGCGCCTGCCGCAAAGCGCTCAGTTGCAGCGGCTGCGTCGCGGAGCAACGCTGCATCGTCATACGCGATGAATGCATTCAAGCGGAGAAATGTTGGGTCCGTGCGGAGGGCAATCCACTGCTGTGCAACAGCGGTCGGGGTGAGTGAGCCGGCGCGATACGCATTCTGCAACGCTCCCGCATCACGAACTATCGAATCCACTGTACTGCTACTGGCATCTGCGATTTCGGGGTCAGCAAGTGCGAGCGGCAGCTGTGGCCAGTCAACGAACGTCGGCTCTGCCATAGCGGTGCACGATTCGTGCTGTTTTCGAAATGCCGTTACGCCGGCGCTGGCCAACAACCCAGTTGCAAGCAGTGAACGGATACGCTTACGCTCCATGCACCAGCGCAGGACGCGTAACGGAATCCCCGAGAGAACCGGCAACGCCACAGAAGTCAAATCATACATACAGTCTCCTAGCCAGTTCGGCAGGCTACACGTGCAATGCGACACCGGAACAACCGGGGTCAGCCCCGCCCAGAGGGATTCCATCACGCAGTGAAACGGCATGTACCAGTGCCATAGAACCATGGCTCTGCGGCAATCGACTGATGGGGTGTTTGGCGCGTACTTCTTCACAGATGTACTCGGGGATACGACCATGACAGACGATGTTGTTGCCCTGGCAATCGAACCGCGGAGCAGCAATTGCGTCCGTAATGCTCATCCCAAAATCGAGAAAGTTGAGAATCGTCGTCAGGACGGCTGTAATGATGCGTGATGCGCCTGGAGCACCAACAATCAAGAGTGGTTTGCCGTTTTTCGAGATGATAACAGGGGCTATCCCCGTCGTTCGACCGACACGGGGAGCAATCGAATTGCGATGTCCTGGGAACGGGTGGAAGTTGACCATCGAATTGTTGTACATAAAGCCCAAACCGGGCGTGATAACTCCCGATGACATCCCCAACGAATGGGTCAGCCCGACGACCATTCCATTGCGATCGACCACGCTGATATGCGTCGTGTCGGGAGCGGTCGTTGGGGTATCACCTGTCGTAATCGGTTTTTCGGCGCGGATATGTGCTTGCCATTCTGCTGCGCGTGCCTTCGACGTCATCCATGCGACCGGGACATTGCCCGCCCGCGGGTCACCGAGGTGTGCATTGCGGTCGGTGAATCCTGCCTTCATCGCCATTGCGACGAGATAAATGTATTCTGCTGAGTTGTGGCCGAGTCGTGCAATATCGAAGCCTTCGAGAATGTTCAGGATTTCGATAACCGTCGGTCCACCATGGGGAGCCTGCGACGTTGCGATGTCGTACCCGCGGTAGGTGCCTGTGACGACTTGTTCGTCACTCACCCCATAGTCACGCAAGTCCGCTGCCGTCACGTATGCGCCATTGGCTGCCAAATCGCGGGTCATTTGCTCTGCAAGTGCACCGTGATAAAAATCCTGCGCACCGTGCTTCGCTAAATGCGTGAGCGTACGGGCATAATCGGGATTCTTGAGGATTTCTCCTTCGTCGTACGGTTGCCCATCACGTAGATACAGCCGCGACGCTTCTGGGTTGGAGGTAATGTACTCGGTCATCGATACTTGCTCGGGATATTTGTTGCGGCCCTTCCATCGTGATGCAAGGTGGCTATCGACCATAAAGCCGCGTTCGGCGGTCTCAATCGCCGGTGCAATTGCATCGGCCCAACTAAGGGTCCCATACCGGCTCAGTAACGTATCGAGGGCTGCAACGGTACCAGGGGTACAAATGGATGTGTACCCTTTGTCGTTGACTTTCCCCTCCAGAAAATACCCCCATCCATCAGGCGAGAGGCGGATAAACTTGTCGACCCACATGTCTGGGGTAACGAGCGATCCGGCCAAAGCGGGAGCATCCAGGAGAACGGGTGCTTCACCAGGTTTTTGGAGCAACGCAAGGGCGTAGCCGCCAATCCCACACATTTGCGGGTTGACGATGCCTTGCACAAATGCGCAGGTGACCGCTGCATCAATCGCATTGCCGCCGCGCCGCAGGACCTGTGCGCCTGCTTCTACTGCAATCGGTTCTGGTCCCGAAATGACTGCTTGCATGATGAACTCCTGTGCGGTGTGAATGAGTTGTATTGTACTGCAACTCGACAAACTGCTTTTATTCTCGGGTATACTGAACATTGCTGAAAGGATTTGCTAATGCACACGCGTGACCAAATACGCTTAACGACCCTTGCAAGTTGTGCCGGCTGAGCGGCCAAAACAGGACCGGGAGTCCTGGCGAACATCTTGAACGGGTTGTCCTTTGAAACTGTGCCCAACCTACTAGTTGGTACTGCACGTGCCGATGACGCTGCCGTTTACAAACTCTCTGCGACGCAGGCATTGGTCCAGACGGTCGATTTCTTTCCACCGATCGTGGATGATCCGTACGATTACGGCTATATCGCTGCGGTCAACGCAATGTCTGATATCTACGCAATGGGTGCCGTACCGACATTTGCATTAGCGATTGCTGCTATGCCGGCTGACCTCCCTGTAGAGGTCATCCAACGCATCATGCAAGGTGGTATCGATGCGGTGCAACGTGCAGGCGCGGTAGTTGCCGGTGGCCATACGATTACCGATCCCGAACCCAAATATGGGCTCTGTGTCACTGGTTTGGTGCATCCCGATCACATTGCTGTCAAAAGTCAATTAATCAATGGTAACTGTATATTGCTTAGCAAACCGCTCGGGACAGGTATCATCACCACTGCCGCCATGCGCGATTGTGTCGAACAGTCAGCATTTGATGCGGCAGTGAGTTCGATGAAGCAACTCAACCTGATGGCCTCCAAAACAGCCATCGCCCACGATGTTACCTGTATCACTGATGTGACTGGATTTGGGCTTATCGGGCATTTGCTCGAAATGACCAAAGACACGGGTCTGTGTGCAGAGATTTCTGTCGAGTACATACCGTTGCTACCTACCGTTGCGACGCTTGCTGCTGCGGGGGTAGTCCCGGGAGGATTGCAGCGTAACCGAACGCTCTACGAATCCCAAGGACTTGTGCAGTATGACCCTTCCATCGCATCCACGGCTATCGACACGCTCTACGATC